>NZ_NRGV01000051.1:0-1232 GCF_002332385.1 Glutamicibacter sp. BW80
GCCCAAGCCAAACTCGCCTACCACTACGAAAAAACAGTCGTCCGCGACCACGAAGACCGCGGCATCCACATCGACCACAGCGCACGCGGCGCCGCCGCAGCCATCGCCATCAACCGCCGCCAATCCACCCACGGCGCCTGCAGCTACCTCACCTCCTGCCGCATCCTCAACGAAGACACCCCGCACCTGGCCCACGCCTTCGAACAAGGCGAGCTCACCGAACGCCAAATACTGGCCATCACCGCACCACTGCAAGAAATCGACACCAACCCACGCCGCGAATTCGACGCCCTCTTCGCCACCCACCCCGACATGTTCACCAACCTCGGCCTCAACGCCATCACCGACACCGTACGCAAATTCACCGAACGCCACCAAAGCAGCGAAAAAGCCATCCAAGCCGAAGACGAAGCCGCCAAACGCTACATCCGCTTCCGCAAAGGCAAAAACTGCGTCATGCTCAGCGCCAAACTCCCCCTCATCGAAGGCACCGCCCTGGCCAAATCCATCAAAGCCCGCGCCAAGGCCATCCACCGCACCGGAAACGACCCCCGCACCAAGAAGCAGCTCCAAGCAGATATGCTCATCTGCAGCCAGCTCAACGGCTTCCCACCCAAAATCCCGCTGTTCCTCGACGTGAAGCTCATCATGACCGACAAAGCCCTATTCCTCGGCGACCGGGAACCAGCGAACCTGCCCGGCTACGGCATCCTCCCAGCCCAATACGCCCGCGAACTAGTCGCCGGAGCCCGAGTAGACCTCAAAGATCCCTTCCACCTCAGCCGCCACGAGGACGAACTGAACCGCAGGATCTTCACCTTCCCCGAAATCCAGCGCATCTACACCGCCCCGGGAAATCAAGACCTCATCGCCATGGACTCCAAAGCCCGCGAATTCCCCGAAGGCCTCAAAGAGTTCATCCGCATCCGCGACGCCCACTGCCAAACCCCGTACTGCAACGGAGTCCCGGAAGAAATCGACCACGTGGTCCAGCACCACCTGAACGGGCCGACCACCGTCCACAATTCCTCCTTCCGCTGCCCGTTCTGCAACAAGGCGAAGGAACTACCCGGATGGTATGAAAAAGTCGACCCCTACCTGCCGCATTCCATCGTCATCGACACCGGAGACGGGCGGACCTACCGGTCCCTGGCGCCCCCGGCCACCGGAGTAGTCCGGGACACGACCCCACCGGTCATCCACCTGCCGAAGCACCAGCGAGAATGAACAAC
>NZ_NRGV01000052.1:0-10659 GCF_002332385.1 Glutamicibacter sp. BW80
GTCTGGGGTGAGGCGGGGGTCGCTATGAGGGACTGGTCTCACTCAACCCTGACAGACAGGGGTCTGGCAGTAGCACTCGGCGCCGGACTTATATTGCTGGAACAGCCGATAATCAGAGTCCAAGCCTTCAATACCTTTGATGAATAGGACTATCTGCGTGGAATAACTGCCATGTTGGCACATGTTCAATAACGATCGTTTTTGGGATATTAAAGCCGCCACTTTACAAGTTGTGACTGTTGGGTTCGTTTGACGGCTAAATCGCAGCTCCAAGTGGCGGTTTTAGGCGCCCATAAGCGGGACTATATATGTGAGCGCCGAGAGAAACGCGAGGGCACGGTCCAAAATCTCGAAGCCCAACGCATCGACCGTGAGATGGAGAGCATTCGCGTCGAGGTGACGTCAGCTCAGGAAGCCTGCCATCAGGGCCGTCAAGAGCACCAGAAAGGCCAAAGCTCCTAGGGACCGCACACCCCGCGGCCTTGGCACTCAAATTCAATGACCTGGCTTGGATCAATAGTGATCTCGCCTGTCAGCGTTCTAATTTCTTCGATAGGTCGCAAAGTCGGACGTGACCTATGCCTCGAATCGGCCCTTATCGAAGACTATGAACTTTCAGCCTGCTGTAGGGTGCATTGTGGTAAAAACTTTAGGCGAGAAGTTACACTATTGAAGATAATAAAAATATTGAGTCCAGAACCAAAAGTTTAAACTACAAGCGTCAGGCATAACGATGAATTTTACTTTTGTAGCATTACCCCTTGCGTTGTCTTTGGTAGCTGCATTACCGGGGATGGCGCAGGCTGTTGAAACTCCTGTTAGCGAAACCCACACGGTGCAGCAGTCCTCGGAATACGCCCTTTCAACGAAAGATTTCTTCCCCGAAAAAACCCCTACGGAATCGAACTACATCGAAGCGGAATCGCCTGCCGATGCAGTAGCCAAGATGGATAAGATGGACGAACTACACAAAGCCGGATTCAATGTGGGTGCCATGGCAAAAGTGAATTACGGGCCTTGCAAGATCGTTGCCGCAGGTTTTCACACCAGAAAATCTGGGAACTATAGTACGGGTGGCTTCAAATCCACAACCTATTGCACCACGAAAGTCACTTCGATCAAGCATTCTTCACAGGCGCGATTTAAACGATTAGCCTGGTGGACCAAAGGTGGCCCGGAGATTAGCCAGCCAGCCTAAAAGATAAAGGGCGATAAATATAACGGCACTTACTATCCTGTTGTCTTCACGCAGACAAATCACGCACTGTCATGCAAATCTGCGAAAAAAACCACATGGTCAGGCCGTACTCTCGGAACTATTGTCGACAAAGGCAAGACTTACTATGCTGATGCCTACGCTCCTGTACAGAAGGGGGTTCCATGCCGTCTCTAAGCAGCATCCTGACAAAAATCAAGATTCGCCTTGGCTCGAAATATTCAGAAGATCAGATGGTCTACGTCGTCTATGGGAAACAACCCAGCCCATTTCCAGATCTTGAATACATAGAGCCAATAATTGCGATCGTGGCCAGTGAACGTGAATGCTTTGCGATTCAGGAAAAGTATCTAGACACTAAAGTCAGCTGGGAAGCTCGAAAGGTGCAGGGTGCCGAAAGCATAGACCTGGTAGATGGCTGCGTTTTGTATCTCACGCATACTACTTTGTCATCGTACGATGAGGACGCCGATGGGAATCCAATCTTCGGGATCATGGAGAATCCACAGCCCACGGCCCTATATTGCAGCCGGGACACCGCTGAACAGCAAGCACCGGAACAATACCTGCACATCGTTACCCTCGGTGAAATAAACCTTCGCGGCGTCGGAGAGCTTTTGGAATAAGTATCCAGCACCCTACGCCAATACCTGAAGTTGCCAGACATGAAGAGGGCCGCACCTGCCAGGTGTGGCGCTCTTCATGTTGCTTGCCGCGTTGCAGGAGATGGTATTGGGTTAGATGCCTGTTTGACCCTATCCGTGTTGTCTCAACAAACTATGGGTTGCAAGACGTTTCAAGCACGTTGAAAAGTACGAACGTTGGTGATTGAGTTTCCGGCGTTGCGGTGTTCTACGAGGGCTCCACTCTTGGAGCTCCATGAACCGCCAATTAGTGTCGCGATTTAACCGCCAAATAAAGTTGGCAGTCAAAACCTCCGGGAAAGCATCTCGCCGGCCAGCAGTCCCAGCACCTGCAGACTGGGCTGCCGTTGCGCTGCAACCGGAGAATCACCCACGAATTTGGTGCGGGAACAAGGGCGAATATTTTTTCATTCAGTCATCAAACCCGCCCCCAACCGTCCACCGGAACTCACGCCGCGCAGACCACTAATAGGCACCAAGGGCGCTGTGCCCCGGCAACCGGTAGATGATGTTCGGCAGGTGAAGTGACCTATCGGGGGTGAAGGAAAAAATCATTCACCCAACAAGCCCGGCTGAGCGGGTCATTGCCCAGTGCGGAATAGAGAATTTGCCGATGGCTAGACCCAGATGTTTTTGAGAGTCAACGGCCGCCCTATCCGCGTCGTTCTTCCGGGCGTAACCTGAAAGTACGACGGCAGACAACGCACAGGCCGGTCGCACCGGCCGGCCCATTTCAGGAGGCGGAGGGTTATGCAACGGAAACTCGGGGTGAGCACCTGGGTGTGGACCGCCAGGCTGACCGATGAATCTTTGGCGCATTTGGCTACCCAAGCGGCGCAGCTGGGGTTCGATGCCATCGAGCTACCACTGGAACAACTCGGCGACTGGGATCCAGAACGGGCCAAGGACCTGCTGGGCGAACTGGGTTTGCACCCGGTGCTTGCCGCAGTGATGCCTGCGGGGCACAACCTTATCGGGGTGCCGAGGGCAGAAGTCGAGGCAACGCAGGACTACCTCCGCGGCTGCATCGACGCGGCGGCCTCGCTCGGCGCAACCACCGTCGCCGGCCCGCTGTACACCGCCACGGGCCGGCTGTTCGCGCTGGACGACGGGCAGCGCAGGGCGGCCTATGCGCAATTGCGCACCGCGTTGGCCCCACTGGTCGAGCACGCCGCCGCGCGAGGCATCACGCTGGCCATCGAACCGTTGAACCGTCACGAAACCTCGCTGCTGAACACCATCGACCAGTGCTTCGACGCGCTAGAGCCCTTGCTGGGCCCCGGATTGGGCATGGGGCTGGACACCTACCATCTGAATATCGAGGAGCAGGACATCGCCGCCGCGGTGGCCCGGGCCACGGAGCACATCAACCATGTGCAGCTGAGCGCGAATGACCGCGGAATCGTGGGAGCTGACCATTTCGATTGGCACGGGTTCGTCCATGCCCTGGACCTCGCCGGCTACGACGGACCGCTGTGCGTGAAGTCCTTCAACCCGCACAACCCCACGCTCGCGGAGGCCGCAGCGATCTGGCGGCCGCTGGCCAGCAGCCAGAATGCCTTGGCCGCCGACTCGCTGGCCTACCTGCGCAATCTCCAAGCCGGCGGCCTCCGCTGAGCGTTGCGCCGGCCCGCGTGCGCTATTTGCCGGCGAAGCGGTTGACCAGCCGAACCGAATCGGGGTGTTCCGACAGGCGGGCAATGCTCGAAGCCTCGGCATGCAGATGGGCTTCGAGTTCCTCCGCGACGCCGGCGCGGAGCAGGGACTTGGTGGGGCCGATCGCCTGCACCGCGCCGCGCACGAAGCCGTCTTCGAGCTCCGCGAGACGCGGCGCGAAGGTTTCGGAGGACACCGCCTCGTTGGCCAGCCTCCAGTCGACCGCCTGCTCACCGACCAGCTTGCGCCCGCCCAGGGTCAGCTCGACGGCCCGTTGATGGCCGAGAACCCGGGGAAGGAAATAGGAGACCCCCGTGTCCGGGCTCAGCCCGATGGAGGCATAGGCGGCCACCAGCGGAGCGGACTCGTCGACCAGCACCCAGTCGGCGCAAAGCACCAGCCCCAACCCAGCGCCGGCCGCCGCGCCGTTGACCGCGGCGATCACCAGCAACCGGGAACGCACGATCGCCAGTGCCAGCTCGTGGGCCGCCCCGGCCAGCTGCGCCAGATACGCCGGACGGTCCCGGGCAGCGAGCGCGGCCATGGAATACACGTCGCCGCCGGCGCAGAAGTACCGGCCCTCGCCGGTCAACGTCAGCACCTGCACGTCGGGTTCTTCCTCCGCGGCGCGCAGCGCGGTCAGGGCCTCGCGCGCCAACGCCAGATTCAGCGCATTGCCCTGCGCGGGGCGCTGGAAAACTATGCGCACAATTCCCGGCCGAGTCTCCACGCGGATCGCGGTTGCTGCCTGATTCATGGTTTCCACCGTGGTGATGGGGATGGGCTGGCTCATGCGCGCGGTCCGCTTTCGACTCCGGCACGTTCGGCCCGCAACTGGCGTTTGAGCAGCTTCCCGGATTGGTTGCGCGGCAGCTGCGCCACAAAATCCACGCGCTTGGGCACCTTGTAGTCGGCGATCCGGCTTTTCACGTGGCTGCGCACGGATTCGGCGCTCAGCTCGGCCCCTTCCTTGAGCACCACCACCGCGGTGATGGCTTCGATCCAACGCTCGTGGGCGATCCCGAGCACGGCCACCTCCGCTACCTGTTCGAGTTCGTAGATGCAGTCCTCGACCTCGCGCGGAGCGACCAGCACACCGCCGGTGTTGATCACGTCCTTGATCCGATCCACCACCTGGATATAGCCCTGGGAATCGACGGTGACCTGGTCACCGGAACGGAACCAGCCGTCGACAAAGGCCTGCGCCGTGGCTTCGGGCTTGTTCCAGTAGCCGCTCATCACCTGCGGGGAGCGGTATTGGATCTCGCCGGGTTCGCCAGCCTCGGCTAGTTCCCCGGCGGCGTTGAGCACCCGGGCCTCGACGTAGAACACCGGACGGCCGCAGGAGGCCGGACGGGCCTCATGCTCCTCGGGGCGCAGCACCGAACACAGCGGACCCAGCTCGGATTGCCCGAAGCAGTTGTAGAAACCGATCTTCGGGTAGCGTGAGCGCAGCCGCGCCAGAACCGTCACCGGCATAATCGAGGCACCGTATTGGGCTTTGGCCAGCGAGGAGAGATCACGTCTTTCCAGGTCTGGGTGGTTGCTCAGCGGCACCCACACCGTCGGGGCCAGGAACAGCGACCCGATGCTCTCGGCTTCGACTCTCTCCAGGGTCTCGGCGATATCGGGACTGGCTTGCAGCCGGACGCGTGCCCCGAGAGACAAATAGGGCAGCAGGAACACGTGCATGGCCGCGGAGTGGTACAGCGGCATCGCGATCAGCGGGCGGTCCTCGGCGGTGAAATCCAAGGCAATGATCGAGGAAACATACTGTGCCAGCAGCGCGGCGTGGGTCATCATCGCGCCCTTGGGCGCGGAGGTAGTGCCCGAGGTATACAGCAGCTGCACCAGCTCGGTCCCGGAGCCCTGCGTCGCCGGCAGCTGCGCCGCCCCGGGATCCAGCGCGGTTTCCAAGATCGCGGGCTCCCCGGTGCCGGCCGGCAAGAGCGTCCATACCCGTTCCACCGCCGGGGCCCGGCCCTGCGCGCGAACCTGGTCGACCAGGGCGAGCCGCTGTTCGTCGGCTACCACCAGCACCGCGCCCGAATCCTCCAACAGGTAGCTGAGCTCATCGCCTTTCAACGCGAAGTTCACCGGCACATGCACCAGCCCGGCGAGGGCGCAGGCCAGGAAGAGGATCGCGTAGGCATCGGAATTCGCCGCGTAGGCGGCCACCCGGGAACCCGGCGGGAGGTTCGCCTCCTGCAGCCGGCGGGCCACGCGCCGCGCCGCGCTTTCAAGCTCGCGGTAGCTCCACTCGCGCTCTTCGAAGAGCAGGGCGCTGGCCTCGGGGTTGCGCGCGGCGCCGCGGCGCAGCAGTGCCCCGATGGTGTTATGCGAATCCTTGAGGGCGGCAGACCTCGGGTTCGGCTCTTCGCTTGCTGGCAGGGAATCGTTCATGAGCGGGAATCCTTAATCGAGAAATCGTTGGCCCGGTCGGGGCTTAGAGCCGTTCGAGGATGGTGACGTTCGCCTGCCCGCCGCCTTCGCACATGGTCTGCAAACCCCAACGGGTATCGCTGCGTTCCAGCTCATGCAGCAGCGAGGTCATCAACCGGGCACCGGTGGCGCCGATGGGGTGGCCCAGCGCAATGGCGCCGCCATTGACGTTGACCTTGGCCATATCCGCCTGCGTTTCCTGCTGCCAGGCGAGGACCACCGCGGCAAAGGCCTCGTTGATTTCGATGCGGTCCATATCTTCCAGGCTCATCCCGGCGCGGGCCAGCGCATGCCGTGTGGCGTTGATCGGTGCCGAGAGCATCATCACCGGGTCATCGGCGCGGGCCGAGATGTGGTGGATGCGGGCGCGCGGTTTCAGTCCGTAGCGTTTGACCGCCGATTCGGAGGCGATCAGCAGCATGGCGGCGCCGTCGGACATCTGCGAGGCGCTGGCGGCGGTGTGCAGGCCGCCGTCGATAATCGGCGGCAGCGAGGCCATCTTCGCCCGGTCCGGCGTGCGCGGCCCCTCATCGGCGCGCAGTTCGGCCAACGGCAGGATCTCCCGCTCAAAGTAGCCTTGCTCCTGGGCATGCAGGGCCTTTTCATGGGAAGCGACGGAAAAATCTTCGAGCTGGGCACGGGTGAGCCCCCACTTCTGGACCATCATCTCCACCCCGCGGAACTGCGAGATCTCCTGGTCCCCATAGCGCTGGGCCCACCGCGCGGAGCCGGTGTACGGGTCGGGGAAGCCGAACTGCGCGGCGGCCGTATTGGAATAGGACAGCGGAATGCTCGACATCGATTGCACGCCGCCGGCGACCACTAGATCGCTGGTGCCGCTGAGCACCGCTTGGGCCGCGTAGGACACCGCCTGCTGGCCGGAGCCGCACTGGCGCTCAACGGTGGTTCCCGGAACTTGTTCCGAGAGGCCCGCAGCCAACCACGCGCTGCGGGCGATGTCCATGGCGTTTGGTCCTACCTGGTCGATGCAGCCGAGGATGATCTCGTCATACTGCGTCGAATCGATGCCGTTGCGGCGCACCAGTTCCGCCAGCGGCGCGGCCGCGAGATCCAGCGGGTGCACGGCCGCCAGAGACTTGCCGCGGCGCCCCACCGGTGTGCGCAGCGCATCGATAATGTAGGCCTCGGCCATGGGCTCTCCTCCAAGGTTCGGCGGTTCTCGGACCGCTCATCACCGTGTTTTCAGTGGTGAAACCGCGTAATCGAATGTTCGTTGATGCTAAGACTAGGATGTCGAACTTACCTTGCGTTGTCTAGGTCACATCAGCGGTGCCGGAACAATGGCGTCCTGCCGGGGCCGGGGAAGCGGTATTGGGCGACCCGAAGGCTTGCTTCGGGACGTGGCAAGAACCCTCAGGGCGGCGCGCCAAGCGGGGAAATACTGCGATCAGCACTTGAACGCGGGGTTCAGGAAGCACTAGGTTACGAATCAGTAGGGTGCGTTGTGCACCCTGCGCAGGAGGAGTAGCAATGGATTCGCAGAGCCCCGACATGAACCAGCCGTCCTCCGCGCACTCCTTGCGCATCCGCCCATGGACGGGCATCGAAGAAGTTCCGGAACTGCTGGACGTGTGGCGATCCTCCGTCGAAGGGCGCCTGGATTTCCTCTCGGCCGCGGATTTGACCTCCGTAGCCTCGACCTTGGAAACCGTTTATGCGCAACGTGCAGAAATTTTCGTAGCGCACCTGGGCGCGCAGGTCGTGGGTTTCATGGCCATGGACGAACGGCGTGTGGAGCTCCTATGGGTCCACCATGAGCATCGCCAACAAGGTATCGGCAGGGCCCTGGCGGCCTTTGCGCTTTCCAGCTGCGCGGAGATCGAAATGGTGCTCAACGCGCAAAACATCGCTGGGTTGGAATTTTTCCGGCGTTGCGGATTCGAATCGGAGGACCAAGCCGGTCTTGTCGGTGCCGACGCCAAAAGTCCTAGCGTGTCCCTGCGTCATGCAAGGGTCCGCGAGCGACCCGTGGAACGATAGACGCATGACAGAAAATACCCGTTCCCTGCGTGAAGTCTCCATCGAACGCCTGGCCTCGCGCCGCTACCAGGCCACCAGCACCGAGAGCGGTGCGAGCATCGAGTTCGGCCAAGGCGAAGGCCTGCTCTCCCCGGTCGAACTGCTGCTGGCCGCGATTGCCGGGTGCTCATCGATTGACGTCGATGCCGCGACGACCAGGCATGCGGAGCCCGAAAAATTCGAGGTCACCGCGACCGGCTACAAGGTCGAAGCAGGTGGCGCGAGCCAGATGGAAGACATCGATATGTCCTTCAACCTGAAGTTCCCCGATACCGTGGAAGGCCGCAAGGCAGCCGGAATGGTCCAGCGCATTGTGAAGCTCTCCCACGACAAATACTGCACGGTCTCGCGCACCGTCGAGCTGGGGTCCAAGGTCACCAGCACCATCGAGGGCACCGACTCGGTTTCCTGATCGGCCACCATTTTCGTGGGCCAGTACTAGGGATGCGTTGAATTTGACCGGCTATGCCAGCTGTTGTGCCGGCATAGCCGGGATGGTGAATTCCTGGTGCGCCCGTCCGCACGGGAAGCCGGATGCATGTAACCGGGAATTCAGACACTTGCGAGTCATCCAAAGTCAAGCCCGGAAAGTCGAACTTGTGACCGGGGTCGAAACCAAAATCTTCAAGTACAGTGGTTTCGTATCAAATCTTGTGATCTACTGCTCTATCCGTTGAATTTGCACTCTTTAGGTGCGGAATTAGTTCTTCGATGTCGGTATTTGTCATCCGCTAGGGCCGCCGGTTCTCTCCTTGCCCTAGTCAGCAAAAAATCCTCGTCGTAGTGTCTAAATTATCCCCACGTTGAAGGAGCAGAGATGCAAACTCAGAACGTTCTAGGAAACATTGACTGGGCGTCGATGCTGCAAAAAGTTGCCATCGCGCTTGTTATTCTCATCATCACCTGGCTGGTGGCCAAGGTTGTCAAATGGGCTGTCGCCAAACTCGTCACCAAGATTAAGTTCCTCCAGAAGGAGGGCACCGATGGCAAGCAGATCGGTGATTCGCTAGGCAAGGTCGCGTCGCTGGTCGTTTGGCTCTTCGGCTTGATCGCTATTCTCCAGGTCTTCTCGCTGACCGAGGTGCTGACCCCGGTGCAGGACTTGCTCGCCGGAATCATGGGCTTCCTGCCTAACCTCATCGGTGCGGCCTTCATCTTCATCATTGGCTACGTGATCGCCAATGTAATCAAGCAGCTGATCCAGACCGGTCTGGGAACTGTCGATTTCAGTTCCCTCGTTCGCAAACTGACTCCCGGCGACGGCGAAGAAGTCGACCCCGAGACCTCACTGCGCACGCAGCGGACCATCGTGGATGTCATCGCAAATATCGTGTTTGCGCTGATCCTGCTGGTCGTGGCTATTTCCGCACTGCAGGTTTTGGGCATCGAGGCCATTTCGGTACCAGCGCAGGAGATGCTGCAGATCGTCCTGACCGCAATTCCACAGGTGATCATGGCCCTGATCCTTCTGGCCGTGGGCTTCCTGATCGCCAAGTTTGTTGGCAAGCTGCTTGAATCAACGCTGCGCGGTGTGGGGACCGACAGAGTTGTGGCGGGCTGGGGAGTTGTTCCCGAGGGGCAGAGCGCATCGGGAATCATCGCCACCATCGTGAAGATCGCAATTATCCTGTTCTTCGCGGTCATGGCAGCAAGCATGCTGAACTTCCCGGCAATCACCAACATCCTCAACGAGGTCTTGGAATTGGGCGGCAAGGTCATCTTCGGTGGAGTCATCATCGCCATCGGCTTCGTGCTGGCAAGTGTGATCGGTCGACTGATGGGCGATACTACCGCCTCGAAGATCATCCGCTACACGGCCATCGCACTGTTCATCGCGATGGGCCTGAAGTACATGGGTCTGGCCGATTCGATTATCAACATGGCCTTCGGCGCCATCGTGATCGGTGCGGCCCTGGCAGCGGCTCTGGCCTTCGGCCTTGGCGGCCGCGATGCTGCGGCTCGCACACTGGAGAAAATCGACATCAGCAAGATGGACGGTCCCGACACCTCGGGCACCGCGCCAACCCGTCGGGCACCGGCGACACCGCCGACGCCTCCAAATGAGTTCTAGAACTTAGAACCAGCAAAGAGTGGGACCGGGTAACCGGTCCCACTCTTTTTCTTGTACGCCCGGCATGGGCATTTACTTGGAGGTGAAAGTCCTCTGAAGGAGAAGGTGGTTTAACTTCTAGCCGATGGCAACTGCGTCACCGTGAGGTGGGGTGGGAAGGAAGCCGGAGGCAAATCCCAGCACCGAGGGACACGAACCACATATAAGGCATATTTGTCGGGGTAAGCCAGCATGCGATGGTGAAGCCCGTTCCACCGAAACGGCAAGTGTGTAAATGTGGCGGGCGCAGGAGGAAAGTAAATGCTCTTATCCGGGGAGGTCTGTTCCAGTGCATCACCGGTTTGACTGGTGAAGCGGTTCTGGCCGTGAGGTCAGGGCTGATGGGGCAGAAGTCAGCAGAGGTCATAGTACCCACCGGAATAGTGTCTTGGATCTGATGAGGATGCCAGGATTACCTTTATTTAAGGGGTGGGAAAGGGCTGAACGCTGGGAATTGATTATCTGAAACATGAATACTCGTGTTCACGTAAGAATCGCAGAAAACCCACGAACACGTGGTGGGGCAGAGATTGAGCTGGTCAAGTTTCTGA
>NZ_NRGV01000053.1:0-24499 GCF_002332385.1 Glutamicibacter sp. BW80
GTTGGCTCCTCGGTAGGAGTTGGGGTCGGCGTCGGAGTCGGAGTTGGCTCCGGCGCCGCAACGAGTACCGAACCAGTTGCATTGCCCGACTTGTTGAAGCCGTTCACTGCGGTCATGCGGAAGCTGAACTCGCCTTCTTCTGCAGGTGCGACGAAGGAGAAGGTTCCGTCTGCCTTGACATCAGCAAGCTTGTACAGCTTGCCGTCGACAACGATACGAACCTGGGTGCCGGCCGAAGGGCCTTCAACCTTACCGGTGATGGTTGCTCCTGGCTTGACCTCAGCGCCAGCTGCTGGCGAGCTCTGAGCCGGGGTGTTCACAGCGAACTTGACGGTGTAACCACCGGTGTAGTTCTTTGCCTTGACGTCAGCGAGCGAGGTGTAGAAAGCGAGATCGTCGGCATTGTCTTCGATGCCGTCTTCGCCGCCGGAGTTCGCAGAGTTGATGCCAACAGCCTTGTTTCCAACGAGCACTGCTCCACCGGAGTCGCCCTGGTCCAGAATCCCCTGGTTAGGGTTCTCGGCGGTGTAGCCCCAAACGGCACGAATGTCATCATCGTAGCCTCCGACGAAGAACATACCTTCGCCGAGAATGGTCGAGCAGCTCCAACCGGTGGTGCGACCCACCGAGCAAGCCTCGGAACCGACGGCAGCCTTCGAAACGCCGGTTACCTGGATGACCTTCGAACGCTCATCCTCGCCAGCTGGCCACTGCGTTACTTCATTGTGCAGCGTCAGTTCAGGGTTGATGTCGTCAATGACGGCGATATCGGTACCTGGTTCCGCGTCGTTCAGATCATCCTGCGTCAGGTCCGGGGTGATCGGCACGCCATAGTTGTCCGGTCCACCGAACTGGCTAAACCCAAAGGTACCGAGCGCAGCGCTGATGCCTTCTACTTCATTTGGTGCCGTGTGCTCAACGACGAAGGTGTTCTTGAATGCGCCATCTTCGGTGCAGTGCCCTGCAGTCAGGACTGCATCGGCTCCCTCTGGGTTCCAAGCGTTGAAGCCTATTGAGCAAAGGCCCTCGACATTGTCGCCGGTGCGCGCTGCGCCATAGCCCATGCCACCGTAGATGTCGGTCAGGGCGCCAGGCTTTACCTCGCTGCCCTCCACGAGCTTGACGTTGGTTGCTTCTTCGGCGAACTCTTCCAAGGTCAGCAATTCTTCTTCTGCTGCCTTGGTGGCGGTGGCCTTTGGCTTAGCTTTCTTCTCGATGCTGGCTGGGCCACTTGCAACGATTTCGAATGGCTTACCGGTACCGGTATTCATGATGGCGGTCAGTCGAGTCATTTCGGCTGGTGCAACATTGTCGCGAAGTTCGTCGTAGACGTCATTCACGTTGGAGATCTTGCCGACCTCAGCGTTGATCTTCAGGCTGACAGCCTTAGGAGCTGAGCTTGCGACAACAATTTCCTTGGCTTTCTTGGCATCCTTGGCGCCAACTTCAACCTCGGCCTTGCCGTCTTTGACGTTTGCCTTGGCCTTTACGCCTTCAGCTTCAAGTTTCTTGGTGACCTCGGCAACGGTGTCGTTTGCCTTTGCATCTTCAAGGTACTTCTCTGGCGACTTGTTCAAGTCGCGCTCGATTGCTTCGTCCAAGCCCTTGGTGTCAACTGCAACATCCGAGGCCGATGGCGTAACGCTCGGGCTCTGCGAAGGGGCCGGAGTGCTTTCAGCCTTATCGGCTGCGACTGCGGGAGCAATGAAGCTACCGCCAACCACCAGTGCGGTGGCCGCGGCAGCGACGATGCCGCGCTGCGCAGTCATGTTCTTTGGTTTTGGCATTAATGCTTCTCCCAGTTAAGTGGTGCGATCGCTTGAAGGTCGCGACCCGGTCTGGGCGCACTTCAGAGCAGTGTGTTGTTACCAAATTGAAACAATATCGGTTTTACAGAGGGAGTTTCAAGGAGCGAGTCCAACAAACGGAGATATTCACGCGAACATTTACCCCTGTCATTCCATCACCGAAGGATCTTGTCTCGAATCGATGCCGAACCAGGGAAATAGTTTAAGATTGCAGTTCGGTTACTTATCGCTAGTCAGCTAAGTGCGACCTGAGAATTCGCAATGAATTCTCAGCCACACCAGAAAATCTTGTATTTTCAAGCATTTATCATTTGGGGATATTCGCGCTGAGTGAAAAGTTTTTAAAGTTTTTCGCCAACTCAGGGATGTTGCGGGCTTATTACTCGATGCCGGTGCGCTGATCCAGCGGCCAAACAATCTGCGTGGCCTTGCCGACGACCCGGTCGATACTGATCATCCCGCCGCCACTGGATCCGAGCAGGGCTCTGGAATCTTCAGACCTTGACCGGTGATCGCCCATGACCCACAGCCGGCCCTCGGGGACGACCCCCGAGAAATCTTGTTCGCTGGCCGCATTTCCTGCATATATATAGGGCTCGTCTGTCGGCGCACCGTTGATGCTGAGTTTCCCATCCGAACCGCAGCAGTCTACCGAGTCACCGCCGACGGCAATCACGCGTTTAATATAGGTATTTTCGGTTCCACTGAGGCGCAGCGCGCCGAGCAGGTCATCGGCGAACGATGCGCGGGCATATGGAAGAAATGAGCCGCGGCCGTCGAAGACGATCACATCCCCGCGTTGTGGATCGGCGTCGGCATAGGCGCGACGGTCGACCATGACACTTTGCCCGGGATTAAGCGTGCTCTGCATCGAGATGGACTCGATGCGGTAGACATCCAGCACCAGTGCGCGGATGAATAGGGTGGTGATAAGTCCACAGATAACGGCGAGAACAACGAAGCGCCAGACCCAAAACCAGGTCCGGCGCTTCGTGATTGCTCGCTCAGGGCTAGCAATCTCGTTCATCAGAGAACAGAGATTACTTCTTGCCGCTGAAGTCGCGCTTCTCGCGGATACGTGCAGCCTTGCCGTGACGATCGCGCATGTAGTAAAGCTTTGCACGACGCACGTCGCCCTTGGTCACTACCTCAATCTTGTCGATGATTGGGGAGTGGACTGGGAAGGTACGCTCAACACCGGTACCGAAGGAAACCTTACGCACGGTGAAGGTCTCGCCCAGGCCGGAGCCGTGGCGACCAAGGACGTAGCCCTGGAAAACCTGAACACGCGAGTTCTTACCTTCGATGATGTTGACGTGAACCTTCAGGGTGTCACCCGGAGCGAAGGCTGGAACGTCGGAGCGCAGCGAAGCTGCATCTACTGAGTCAAGAATATGCATTGTGCATCCTCTAGGATCAATGCCACAGGTCACCGAATCCTCGTAGCGGAGCCCATCGACCGATAAGGCGATCTCTCCGAAACGTGTTACCACCGGCAGCCTGTCGCTGCCGATGCGGCGGTTTTCCCGTGTCCCTCATCCCCCTGTGGCAGGAGTAGGACAAAAACACACCAAGAAACAATTTTGCCATATTCTGCCTAGGGGCGCGAGCACGCGCACCCGGCTCGATGGTGATCTAGGACTCTTTAGCCCAGTCCAGCTCCGATTTTGCGATGATTTCACCGTCGACGACGGCGAATCCGGAGTGCCAGAGCGCGTCGCGGTCCTTGCGGTTCAGCTTGCTCGCATCGAGCAGTTGAATGAGATCCGGGCGGCGGGTGGCGGTGCGGCGAATCTGTTCGTCGCGGCGGAAGCGCGCCACTCGCGCGTGGTTGCCGCCGAGTAATACCTCCGGCACCTCGCGGCCGCGCCAAGCGGCAGGCTTGGTGTATACCGGGTATTCGAGCAGCACATCCGAGTGGGATTCTTCAACCAGGGATTCCGGGTTGCCGATCACTCCCGGGATGAGTCGGGCAATGGCCTCAACCATGACCATCACCGCTACTTCTCCCCCATTGAGCACGTAGTCCCCGATGCTGACGGGAATGACGGTGAAGTTCTCGTGCGCGTATTCGATGACGCGCTCGTCGATTCCTTCGTAGCGGCCGCAAGCGAAGACCAAGTGCTCTTCTTCTGCGAGGTCATAGGCCATCTGCTGGTCGAATACTGCTCCGGCCGGGGAAGGAACGATCAAGATTGGCTTGCGATCCGCCGGGGCCGAGGCACGCACGGTGTCCAGCGCCTGGCCCCAGGGCTCAGGCATCATCACCATGCCGGCGCCGCCGCCAAATGGCGTGTCGTCGACCTTGTGGTGGCGGTCGGTGGTGAAATCACGCAGGTTGGTGACGTTCAAGTTGAGGATGCCGCCCTCGCGGGCGCGGCCAATCAGCGATAGATCCAGCGGTGCTAGGTACTCCGGGAAGATGGAGACTACGTCGATGCGCATCATGCTTACTTTTCTTCCTCGGAATCGTCCTGGTTCAGCTGCAGCAGCCCGGATGGCGGGGTAATGGTCAGCGTGCCGGCTTCCAGATCAACGTCGGGGACAAATTCGTCCACGAACGGCAGGTAGATCTCCTCGCCATTGTTGTCCTCGAAGACCAAGAGGTCTTGTGCCGGGTTGGTGCGCAGCGCGGTGATCACACCGACCTGCGTGCCTTCGTGCATCACCTTCAGATCGAGTAGCTCATGCTCGTACCATTCGTCCGATTCGCTTTCTTCCTCGCCGGTGACCTCGATTTCGAGGCGGGCCTGGCGCAGGGTTTCTGCGGTGTTGCGGTCCTTGATTTCTTCGAAGGCGACCAAAAGAATGGTTTTGTTCCAGCGCGACTTGCTGACGGTCAAGGTTTTGACCGGACCGTCGATGACGTGGAGCACCTCTCCGGGTGCGAAACGCTCATCTGGGACGTCGGTGAGGACCTGAACGGTCACTTCGCCACGGATTCCGTGGGGCTTGCCGATACGTGCTACCTGCAATCGCATAATCTGGTGATCATTCTCCTTGGATTCACGGGACGGTGCCACGCGCTGTGGTGCCAAAAGCTGGCGGGTGAAACACGAGAAGGAGTTTCCGCCCTGTTGAGCGGAAACTCCTTCTGTGGTGAGATCAGCTTGCGCCTGACCTCAAAGTTGCTTGGCTAGCGGCTACGATCGGTGTCGATTACATCAACACGAATCGGCTCCTTAGCCAACGCTGCCATCACGGTACGCAGTGCCCGTGCGGTACGTCCCTGGCGACCGATCACACGACCGAGATCATCCGGGTGCACCCGCACTTCGAGCAGGTCGCCGCGGCGGTGGGACTTCAGGGCAACCCTGACGTCTTCCGGTTCCTCGACTACCCCGCGAACCAAATGGTCCAGCGCATCGGCGAGCATGATTACTCCGCCTCGGTGGCTTCAGCTTCTGCCGGCTCGGCAGCTGGCTTCTCAGCCTTCTTGGTGATGGCCTCCTTGAGGATCACCGAACCCTTATCAGGAGCAACGAATGCTGGCTTAGGCTCGGCAACCTGGTAGGTGCCTTCCTGGCCTTCGATGCCCTTGAACTTCTGCCAGTCACCGGTGATCTTCAGCAGTGCGTGTACCTGCTCGGTTGGCTGAGCGCCAACGGACAGCCAGTACTGTGCACGATCCGAATCGATCTCGATAACCGATGGGTTCTCGGTTGGGTGGTACTTGCCGATCTCCTCGATGGCACGGCCATCGCGCTTGGCGCGCGAGTCCATAACAACAACGCGGTAGAAAGGTGCGCGCATCTTACCGAAGCGCTTCAGACGAATCTTTACGGCCACTTTAGTGGTCTCCTGTTTCTCAACATGGGCGAGCCAAACGTTTCGCGCCTGTGGGGCAGGCCGTACTAGTTCAACTCTAAAAAAGGACAGGATCTATCACGGAGAGAGGGTCCACAATAAATCGAGTACCTTCCAATCATGCCAGAGACTCACAAGCGATACCAACTCAATCTTTGTGGGATGCGCTACTGAGCCGGTATCTCCCGGGCTCCGGGCAGGCTCGCGTCAGGCGACGGCGGAGAAGTAGTTATTGCGCCGCGGTATTTGCGCCGGGTCCAGATATTTGGGCAGCAGGATGTGCGGCAGGCCATCGACCATGACAATTCTCAGCAATCTTCGATGGATTGCCGTATGGTGCTGCCGGCAGAGCACCGCGCAGTTTTCCACGCAGGTCTTTCCGCCGCGTTCCCACCAGTTGCAATGATGGTATTCGAGCATTTCATGCGGGGCCGTGCATCCGGGCACGATGCACCCGCGGTCCCGGGCGAAGGCCGCTCGCTTGATCGGCTCCGGGAAGAGCCGTTGGGATCTGCCCACATCGAGCACCTGGCCCTTGCCGCCGAAGACGATCGGGATGATGTGGGCATCGCAGAGGAGCTGGCGAAGCTCGCCGGGCTCAAGTTCCACACCGTGTGCGGTCAGCCCCTTGGCCTGGGCCAGATCTTCGAGGTTCTGCGCCTGCATGTTCACCAGGATCTGCGGGGTAACGGTCTTGGCGCCCGGTGCCGAGTGGGTCAAGGCGGCGAGCAGCGCGTTCAGGCGGCGCTGGGCCACCGTGGCTTGATCCGCTTCGGCTGCATGATCCGCGGGCTCTGCTGGCGCCTCCGGGCCGGGAGCGAGATTTCCGTCGGTGTCCGGTGCGCAGGATTCTTGCTCATCCGGGATCTGCGCCCACGCGGGGGCGGGCCGGTCGCTGTCGAACAGCGACTCGGGGGCCGGCGCCGGTTGCTTGGCGGCGCGCGCCGCCTTGCCGCTTCGCGTGCGCGGGTTGTCCGCCTGTCCGACAAATGAGCGGAATTGCTCGGCTTGGGCTCCCTTGACGCGCACCAGGTAGGTATCCACCCCGTTGCGGGTGCCGCGGCTGAAGAACCCGCATTCGGGCTCGGCGGCCGGTTCGTGGGATTTGCGGTAGCCGGCCAGCAGGTCCGAGAATTTCTTGTCCCCGGTGGCCAGGTCTTCTTCGGTGAGCAGCTTGACCGCGTGCGCCTGCATCGGCCGGCCGTCGTGGTGCGTTGCCACCGGGTCCAGTGGTGCGCCCTGGAAGCTGGTATCTGCCGGTTCCAGCTGCTCCAGGCTGCGGGCGGTTTTCGCGACACGTCGTGGGTCGAGGCTTTCATGCGCCGAATGCAGCGTTGCGAGTTCTGCGAAGCGCGGCGAGAGTGCGCTGCCGTCCATATTGCGCCGGGCCACCAGCAGGTGGGCGTCGCGCACCCGCCGGTCCGCCTCGTGGAATTCCAGCCCGAGCCAGCCGGCGGTGAACTCGGCGGCATTCCGGTAGAGGGTGCGACCGGATTCCTGGCGTGCCGGGCGGGAATAATCTGCCCGCTGGTCACGCACCGCGCTCAGCTCTTCTTCGGCGAGCAGATGCGCGCCGGTTCCCTCGCAGTGGGCCGCCGAGCGAAGTTGCTCGCGCACGGCGTAGCGGAAGATGTTTTCGATGCACAGCGCGTGGGCGGCGGCCACCCGCGGGTCCGTTGAGTCGCGCAGCCGCGCCGAAAGCTTCTGCAGTACCTCCAGGCACAGCTCCATGACCTCAAGGAGCACGGCGATGGCGCCTTGCGGGATGCTCCCGGTCACGAATTCACGCAGTCCGGTCAGTCCGGCCGCTAGCTGGGAAATACTCATGCAGCCATCATCACGCCGTTTCCGGGCGTGCGCGGCCGGCACCGACGGGCTGTGGAGAACTTCGGCCGGGCTAGTGCCCGCCGCCGAGCTTTCCGCCCAGGCGTTCGCGCATCTTCAGGCTGGCGGCATTCAGACCCTCGATCTGAACGGTTTTGCCGTAGTTCTCGTACTTCTCCGTAATGGCATCCAGCGAGGCGATGGTGGAGGCGTCCCACAGGTGCGAGTTGTACATGTCGATGACCACGCGGTCCGGATCCTCGGCGTAGTCGAACTGGGTGTAGAGATCGTTGGAGGAGGCGAAGAAGAGCTCGCCGTTGACCTCGTACTTGGCGATCTGCACCCCGAAGTGCTCCTCCAGGCGGCGTTCGACGGTGACCAGGTGGGCCACCCGGTTGGCGAAGAGCACCATCGCGGTGAGCACCCCGACCCCCACGCCGATGGCCAGGTTGTGCGTGGCGACGGTGACCACGACGGTGGCCAGCATGACGGTGGTTTCGCTCTTGGGCATCATGCGCAGGGTGGCGGGCTTGATGCTGTGCCAGTCGAAGGTGGCCACGGATACAAAGATCATCACCGCGACCAGCGCGGCCATCGGGATCAGCGCCACGATATCGCCCAGGACGACGACCAGGATCAGCAGGAACACCCCGGCCAGGAAGGTGGAGATGCGGGTGCGCGCCCCGGAGGCCTTCACGTTGATCATGGTCTGCCCGATCATCGCGCAGCCGCCCATGCCGCCGAAGAAGCCGGTGATGATATTCGCCGCGCCCTGCCCCCAGGATTCACGGGTCTTATTCGAGCGGGTGTCGGTGACATCGTCCACCAGCTTGGCGGTCATCAAGGACTCCAGCAGACCCACGAAGGCCATGGCCAGCGCGTAGGGGAAGAGCACCTGCAGGGTTTCGAAGTTCAGCGGCACATCCGGGAAGAACAGCGCCGGCAGGGATTCTGGCAGCTGGCCCTTGTCCCCCACGGTGGGAACGGCCAGCGAGGCGAGCACGGTGATCAGCGTCAGCACCACGATGGCCACCAGCGGGGCCGGCACGGCGGTGGTCAGCCTGGGCAGCCCGAAGACGATGAGCAGCCCCAGAGCCACCAGCGGGTACACCAGCCAGGGCACGCCGAGCAGCTCGGGGACCTGGGAGAGGAAGATCAGGATGCCCAGGGCGTTGACGAAGCCGACCATCACCTGGCGCGGGATGAAGCGCATCAGCTTGGCCACGCCGAGCAGCGCGAGCAGCACCTGGAAGATGCCGGCCAGGATGACCGCGGCGATGAAGTAGTCGATGCCGTGGCTGGCCACCAGCGGCGCGATGACCAGCGCGATGGCGCCGGTGGCCGCGGAGATCATCGCCGGGCGCCCGCCGAGGAAGGCGATGGACACCGCCATGGTGAAGGAGGCGAAGAGCCCGAGGCGCGGGTCCACCCCGGCGATGATGGAAAAGGCGATGGCCTCGGGGATCAGGGCCAGGGCGACGACCAGCCCGGCGAGCAGCTCGGTTTTCAGCAGCCGCGGGGATTTGAGCGTGCGCAGCACCGATTGGCGCTCTTCCGGCGTGGGAACCGGGTGTTCTGCCGTGGTTTTCGTGGCCATTGATGGCTCCGTTCAAAGGATGGGGCGAGCGCGGGGGCGCCGCGTTGCATAGAATCAGTGGGGTGTGCGCGCCATTGCGCCGGGCTAAACCTGGCCGGGGGTGGGAATGGCCCCGGCGGCGCAGCAACCGATTTAAAACCTACCTTAACGTAAGGGTAGAGTTTAAATCCGAGGGACAAAGGAGAACCACATGGACAAGCCAACCGGGACCGAGGCCGCGTCGAGAATGCACATCGGGGACATCGCCGAGGCCACGGGCCTCTCCCAGCGCACCATCCGCCACTATGACGAGGTGGGCCTGCTGCCGGCGACCACACGCAGCGAGGGCGGCTTCCGGATCTACACCGCCGCCGATCTGGCGCGCATGCTGGTCATCCGCTCGATGAAGCCGCTGGGCTTCACCCTGGAGGAGATGGGCTCGCTGCTGGACACCGTGGATACCCTGGCCGGCGATCCGCAGAATGCGCCCGCCCGCGCCCTGCTCGCGGACTACCTGCAGCGGGCCACCGAGAAGCGCAATAAGCTCGCGCTGAACCTCGAACGCGCCGACTCCTTCCTCGAGGACCTGCGCGCCCGCTAGTCTGCACCACCTGCACGCCAAGGATGAAGCAGCTGGCAGTGCCCTGCGAATCGGCCGGGATCCGGCCCGCCGGCCGGCTTGACCGCCTAGAGTCATCAGCGTGATTGAACTTACCGCGCTCAGCAGCTACGAGGATGAGCTGGGGAACCGGATCGAGTCCCCCACCGTCTTCGAGAAGAACATAACGATCAAGATCCGCGGGAAAAACAACCGCGTGCTGGTCGACCCGGAGGCCAAGATCGGCCGGCTGGACCTGGTGTTCGACTGCGACAACGGGACGCTGCTCATCGGCCCCAGCAAGAAGAAGGGCTGGCAGCTGAACATCCGCATCGGGCAGGATGCCACGGTGCAGATCGGACGCGACCTGACCACCACCGCCAAGGCCTTGGTCAGCGCGGTGGAGGGGGTGTCGGTGCGCTTCGGCGATGATGTGATGATCGCCAGCGGAAACCAGTTCCGCGCCGATGACGGGCACCCGATCTTCGACGTGAAAACCGGCAAGCGGATCAACCCGGCCAAGGACATCACGGTCGGCAACCATGACTGGATCGGCGCGCAGGCCGCCCTGCTGGCCGGCGCCAGCATCGGGGACGGCTCGGTGATCGGCTACCGCAGCCTGGTCACCGGCAAGATTCCGAACAATGTCATTGCCGCGGGCACCCCGGCGCGGGTGCTGCGCAAGAATATCGCCTGGGAGCGCCCGCACCTCTCCTTCCACACCCCGCCCTATAAGCCCGATGCCTCCACGGTCACCAAGAGCCAGGCGTACTGGAACGACACCGTCGAAGCGCAGGAACACGCGGCGATCGCGATGCCGCAGGTGCAAAGCCAGCTGCCGAAAAACCTCATCCGGCGCGCCGCGGCGAAAATTGGCAGGATCACCGGCGCCTAGCCCCTTGCGCTATTCGACGGTCCAGCCCTGGGCCTCGGAGCTTTCGCCCGCCGAGAGCCCTCCCAGCTTTTCCATAAGCTCCACGTACTCCGCGACGCTGCCCAGATCCTTGTATACGCCTTCGATGGGCATCTTCCGGTAGCTGTCAACGAGATGCGCCGCGTGATTGTCGAGAGTGGATTCGGCGTAGGAGATCGCCAACTGGTTGCTGCTCTGCGGCAGTCCGGTTTCCGGGTCCATGCTGGGCAGAGGGCTCATGGTGATCTCCTTTCGGCTACCTTCAGCATACGAGCTTTGGCTTATTTCAACCATTGCCGCGGGGAGAAAATTTCCTCGGCTTGCGCACGGCCCGCTCGGCCAACCAGAACCCCAGCGCGAGGGCGCCAAATGCGTAGGCAATCAGCCAGAGCAGGGTCCACATCCGCGGCGACCACTGGACGGATAGGGCTCCGGCCATGGTCAGCATCGACAGGGCCAGGAGAATATTGATCAGGCGGAGCCGGTATAGGGCCCTGGCCACAACCCCCGGCTCGGGCGCCCGTGCCATCCAGGACATGAAAAGCGCCGGCGCAACGAGTATCACCGAGGAGGAAATTGAGCCCGACCAATTCCGGCTCAGGTAGTAATCGGTCGGACCCAGCCAAATCGCGAAGCTGGCGAGGATGAATACCCAGGCTAGGAGCAAGGCCCACCGGGTGAACGCGCTGATGCCCGTCGGAGCGGGCCGGATTCGGAATTCCACTCCGGCTTTGGCGAAACGCGGAATGAAAATCAGGTTCTGGATATGAGATATCGGACCCAGGGTGGTTGCAGTGGCAATGCTTCTGACCACGCGTCCGTTCACGCTGCCGTGCTCGAGGCTGGTTTCGAAAATCGCAAGCTCTGGCGGGACCAGTACCTCATGATGCAGGCTTCGCGAAAACCCGGGATCGGACACGTCGAAACTGTAGACGTCGTTGTCTTGGAGAATCCTTGGCGGCGGAACCGGGTTCATGGGCAGATCGTACCCATAGCTGAGAATGGTTCGCTGCCCCAAGGCGCCCTCGGGGACTTCCACGAGCACAACCCATGAGTTCGCGAGCAAATGGATGAAGTCGTTGATGAACCGGATCGTGGGATTGGCCGCCTGCAACTGCGGATAGGCCTCAAGCAATGCGGTCGGTGGAACCGGAGCAATGGCTTCGGAATTATTGACAAATTTTAGCTGCGCCCGGCGTTCGGCAGCATTGGACGTGAATTCGATTCCCGCCTGCTCAACGACGCTGACCAGCATGTCCGCCACCAGTCGGGTTGACCGTTCCTGATTAATCACGGCCAGCGGAGCTCCCGAACTGTCCCTGACCCAGAATCCGGTTAACACCTTCTTATCGAGGATCGCGATGGGAATGACCACCCGGGAACTGCTGCCTGCTATTCGTGCCGAAGCCGGCGGGGTCAAATCCAGGGAATTCTTCAGCAGTACCCGGCCAGGTGTTGTGTGGTCACTGGTCTGGATTCTGCGGTGCACCCACTTGGGCGAGGCGATAACCATGCTCCGAAGCCTGTCACCCTCATTCGAGGCCATCGCCGGTCACCCCTCTCCGCATCCGATGACTGGAGATTACCACCGCGCAACGAATCTGGATATGCGCAAGGCGAAAACGGCCGGGGCAATACGCGCGGCCGGTACTCCGCCGATCCGGCGGCGCAATAGCTAGCCGACCGCCACGCGCAGCTGGTTGTTCCAGGGATCCATGAAGCGCAGCTCGGCTCCGGTGTGGTGGTTTTCCACCTTTGCGAAGCTCAAGCGTTCGGCGAGCTTGCCGACCTCCTCCTCGGTCGGGACGTTGATCAGCACCTCTCCCAATCCGAGGGTGTCCTTGCGCGGTCCGGCGCCGCGCGAATTCCACACGTTCATCGCCATGTGGTGGTGGTAGCCGCCGGCGGAGACGAAGAGGGCCTGGTTGCCCAGGGAAGTGGTCTCATCGAAGCCCAGGGTATTGACGTAGAACGCCCGGGCGGTGGCCACGTCTCCGACCTGCAGGTGCACGTGGCCGATTTCCGCCTCCGCGGTGCGCTGCGCGGCGATGGCCTGCTCGCTTAGGTGCGAGTTGAGGAAAGCGTTCGGGTCCAGGTGCACGGTGTCCATGGCAACCTGCCCATCGGACCACGACCACGCCTCGCGCGGGCGGTCCCAGTAGAGCTCGATGCCATTGCCTTCCGGATCGGTGAAGTAGAAGGCCTCGGAGACCAGGTGGTCCGAGCTGCCCACGAAGCGGCTCTGGTCGAATTGCGCGGCGGAGAGCACGGTGGCGGCGAGATCCGCCTGGGTTTCGAAGAGCAGCGCGGTGTGGAAGAGGCCGGCCTCGCCGGCGGCCGGCAGCTGGAGCTCCGGCGCGCTCTGCAGGTTCACCAGGGTCTGCGCGCCGCGGCCGAGGCGCGTGCCCTGAGCGGATTCGCCCAGCACCTGAAGCCCGAGGGCCCGCTGGTAGTAGCCGCTCATGGCCTTCATGTCCCCCACCTTGAGCTGGACGGCATTCATCTGGAGGTCTGCGGAGAGCTTGTCTGCTGGGAGGATCGTCATGGTGAGAGGCCTTTCTGGGTACCGGTCGACTGTTCTTGATTCCTACTCTACTCCAATTTAGTTGAAGCTTCAAGTGTTCTGCTGATCACCAGCAGGCACCCCCTAGTATCCGGCGAGCACCAGTGCCTCGCGATGCGCAAATCAAGCAAAGGCAGCGCGCGGGTGCTTTGAAATGCTTTGACTTCCAAGTAGGTTGGCACGTAACGCAGGTCACCTTTTGAAGCCACACGGAAGTTGGAGGACATCTATGAACGTCAGCGAGGAATTCCGCGCCGCCCGCAACCAGCTCTTGGAGCTCCGCAAGGATTACTCGAAGGCCAGGGAATCCTTCAGCTGGCCCGAGTTCACCCACTTCAATTTCGGCACCGACTGGTTCGACCACCTCGCCGCGGATCCGCAGCGAGGCGAGGAGCCGGCGCTGATCATCACCGAACTCGACGGCAGCTCGACCCGGCGCAGCTGGCGGCAGCTCTCGGATCGCTCCACCCAGCTCGCGCGCTGGCTCAGCGACCAGGGCGTGCAGCGCTCGGACTCGATCGCCGTGATGCTCGGCAACCAGGTTGAGCTGTGGGAAACGATGCTGGCCGGCATCAAGCTCGGAGCGGTGCTCGTCCCCTGCACCACCCAGCTGACCCCGGCAGACCTCGAAGACCGGATCGAACGCGGCCACGTGTCCTGGATGATCACCAATGAATCGGAAATGCACAAGTTCGAGACGGCCCGCGGAGACTACCGGCTGATCCAGATCGGCGGCGCACCGGCCGGCGGGATCCTCAGCTACGAGGACTCGCTCACCGCCAAGGCCGAGTTCGAATTGAGCGAGCCGACCCGAGCCGATGAGACCCTGCTGCGCTACTTCACCTCGGGAACGACCTCCAAGGCAAAACTCGTCGAGCACACCCACACCTCCTACCCGGTGGGACATCTGAGCACGATGTTCTGGATCGGACTGGAGCCAGGCGACGTGCACCTGAATGTGGCCTCCCCGGGCTGGGCAAAACACGCCTGGTCAAACCTGTTCACCCCGTGGATCGCCGAGGCCACGGTCTTCATCTACAACTATGAACGATTCGACGCCGCGGCGCTGATGGGCCAGATGGCCAAGGAGCAGGTCACCAGCTTCTGCGCGCCGCCCACCGTGTGGCGGCTGCTGATCCAGGCGGACCTGTCGCTGCTTCACACTCCCCCGACCAAGCTGGTCTCCGCCGGGGAACCGCTGAACGCCGAGGTCATCGATCAGGTGCAGCGCGCCTGGGGGCAGGTGATCCGCGACGGCTTCGGGCAAACCGAGACCACCGTGCAGATCGCCAACCCGCCCGGAGAGCGCATCACCATCGGCGCGATGGGCCGCCCGATGCCCGGCTACGAGGTGGTGCTCCGCGATCCGGCCACCGGCGCGGAAGGCGATATCGGCGAGATCTGCCTGGTGACCGCGCCGCGGCCCCTGGGGCTGATGAAGGGCTACTTCGAGGACGCGGCGAAGACCGCCGAGGTGTTCCGGGACGGGGTTTACCACACCGGAGACATCGCCGAACGCGATGAACACGGGGTGCTCACCTATGTGGGCCGCGCCGATGACGTGTTCAAGTCCAGTGACTACAAGCTCAGCCCCTTCGAGCTGGAATCGGTGCTGATCGAGCACCCCGGCGTCGGCGAGGCGGCGGTGGTTCCGGCGCCCGATGACCTGCGCTTGACGGTGCCCAAGGCGTATATCGTCCCGGCGGCGGGCTATGAGCCCTCCCCCGAACTGGCGGAAAGCATTCTGTGCTTCTGCCGCGAGCATCTGGCGGCCTACAAGCGCATCCGGAGGATTGAATTCGCCGACCTGCCCAAGACGATCTCGGGCAAGATCCGCCGGGTCGAGCTGCGCCGGGCCGAGGAGGACCGGCACCGCACCGGCGTGGTCGCGGGCACCGAATTCCGTGATTCGGACTTCCCCGCGCTGCGTCCGCGCGCCTAGCTCAGGCGCTGCGCACCCGCGTCTGGCGGATCACCAGATAGATCAGGTACGGCGCGCCGATCACGGCGGTGGCCACGCCCGCGGGAAGCACCACGGAGAACAGCCGCGCCGCCGCCAAATCCGCAAGCAGCACGAAGATCGCGCCCACCAGCGCGCTATGCGCAACCGGCGGCACGGTGCTGCGCGCAATCAAGCGCGAGGCGTGCCCGCTGGCCAGCGCGACGAAGGCCAGCGGCCCGGCAATCACCGTCGCGGCCACCGCCAGCGCTGTGGCCAGGCCCAGCATGATGATGCGGTCCCGGCCCAGGTCCATGCCCAGCGCGCGGGAGGTATCCGAGTCCAGGGCGAGCACTTCGCGCTGGTTGCGCAGCGCCGCGGCCAGCGCGACGCCTATGGCGATGACCAGCGGGGCGATGGCCAGATCCGCCCAGGAAACGCCGTTGACGGTGCCCGCCATCCAGGTCAATGCCTGCTGCGCGTTGTACACATCGCCCAGGGTCAGCATCCACGAGGTCAACGCGGCGCAGAGCCCGCTCATGCCCAGTCCCACGAGCACCAGCCGGTTGCTCTCCAGCGAGCTGTGCCAGACCAGCGAGAAGACCAGCGCCGAGACGAGCAGGCCGCCCAGCGTGGCGGCGATCGGCAGCCCGTAGGCGTGCAGGAACATCGGCAGCCCTTGCACCTGGCTGGTGAGCGCCAGCAGCGCGACGGCGCCGAGCGCCGCGCCGTTGGTCACCCCGAGGATATCCGGGCTGGCCAGCGGGTTGCGCGCCACGGTTTGGGTCAGCGCGCCGGCCACGCCGAAGCCGACGCCGGCGAATAAGGCCGCGAGGCTGCGCGGCAGCCGGAATTCCCTAATGGCCAGCTCGGTGCGCGGATCCGGGGATATGCCGAGCAGGCTGCTGACCACGTCGGGCAGCGGAATCGGGGTGCCGCCGATGGAAAGATGCAGGCAGAGCACCGCCAGCGCGGCCAGGAACAGCAGCAGCGCCGTCGGCGCGGTGCGCCGGGCGCTCATACCGTGACCGGCTTGCGTCGCCGGGCCACATAAATGAAGAAGGGCGCGCCGAGCATGGCCACCACCACGCCGACCGGAAGTTCGCCGGGACGCGCCAGCATGCGCCCGAGCACGTCGGCCAACACCAGCAGCAACGCTCCGCTGACCGCGGAGCCCGGGATTACCCAGCGGTAGTCCGCGCCGAAGATCCGCCGCGCCACATGCGGCACCAGCAGGCCGAGGAAGGCGATGGGGCCGGCGAGGGTGACGGCCAGACCGGAGAGCATCACGATCGCCGCCAACCCGATGCCGCGCGCCCGGGGCGCGGTGATGCCCAGGGCCCGGGCCGAGTCCTCGCCGAGGGTCAGGGCGTTGAGTCCGCGCGCATTGGCCAGGGCGAGTCCGGTCCCGGCCAGCAGCAGCGGCCAGAGCGCCAGGAACGAGTCATAGCCTTGGACCACGGAACCGACCTGCCAGAAGCGCAGCGTCTCCAACGCCGCCTCGCTGAGCAGCACGATGGCGGAGACCACTCCGGCGCACAGCGCGGTCACCGCCGCTCCGACGAGCACCAGGGTGATCGGCGAGGCGCCGCGTCCGTCCACCCGGCCGATGCCGAAAACTATCAGGGACGCCGCCAGTGCGCCGCCCAAGGCCAGCAGCGCTTGCGGCCAGGGCTGCAGCGGTCCGGAGAACACGGCCACCGAGACGATGGCCAGCGCGGCTCCCTGGTTGATGCCCAGCAGGCCCGGTTCGGCAATCGGGTTGCGGGTATGGCCCTGGATCAGGGTTCCGGCCATGCCCAGCGCGGCCCCGGCGGCCAGCGCGGTGACGGTACGCGGCCAGCGGATCTCCCGGATGGCGATGTCGCTGACCCGCTCATCGGGGCTGAAGAGGGCATGGCGCAGTTCGGCGATGCTCGAGGTGCTGCTGCCGATCCAGAGGCTCAGCAGCACCGCGGCGATCACACCGAGGGAAAGGGCGAGCAGGCTGGCGGCCCGTGCTGTGCTACGTGAAATGACTCGTTACCCTTCGTGCGACGCGGGATGTTGCCCAAGTGGGCCAGAACCATGCTACTGTACATTTCGCAGATTGAGTTTACCCTTACCTAAGCTCGCGTCTAAGAATTAGACTATGCGCCAATAAGTAAATCATCTTCACGGAAAGCACTCGCATGCATACTTCGCGCTTGATCGGCCTCACTGCTGCCTTGGCCGCCGCAACCCTCACCCTCGCATCCTGCGGCGGCACCGCCACCTCCGAGACTCCCGCCAAGGAAAATGCATCCGCAGATTCCGGCTTCCCGGTCACCATCGAGCACTTCCGCGGTCAGACCGAGCTGGCCGAACGCCCGCTGCGCGTGGCGGCGCTGGATCCGTCCTATGTGGACGCCACGCTGCTGCTTGGCGCCGAACTCGTGGCGTACACCGAGTACCGCAAGTCCGGCAATCCCTTCCCCGAATACCTCGGAGATGTCACCGAGCTGACCGACGACGCGGTGAACGTGGGCACCACCACCGAGCCGGATCTCGAAAAGCTGTTGGCCGCAGACCCGGACATCATCATCTCCGCCGACGTGCGCCAGGGCGGCATGTATGACCAGCTGAACAAGATCGCCCCGACCATCTTCTCCGAGTCCACCGGACCGACCTGGAAGGAGAACGTCGTGCTGCTGGGCGAGACGCTGGGCAAGAAGAGCGAGGCGGAGCAGGCAGTGGCCGACTACGAAACCCGCGCGGCTGCCGTGGGCAAGGAAATCCTCGCCCAGCAGGCCGATACCACCTATTCGCTGGTGCGCTTTGCTGGCGAAGACACCGCCCGGCTCTACGCCACGGATTCCTTCATCGGTGAAATCATGGCGGATATGGGCATTCCCCGCCCCAAGGACGCTCCGGACACCACCGAGTCCATCTTCGTACCGCTGTCTTCCGAGGAGATCCTGAAGGCCGACGCCGAGGTCATCTTCCAGTCCACCTGGGCACCGGAAGGCGCCGAGGGCGACGCCTCGCGGGATCAGGAAAAGAAGTTCACCTCCAACCCGCTGTGGAAGAAGCTGACCGGGGAGGTGCTGCCGGTGGACGACTCGATCTTCCTCTCCTCGGTCTCGCTCCAGGGCGCCAATGAGGTCATCACCCAGGTGGCCGAGCACTTCGACGTGGATCCGCAGCTCCCCTAAGCTGGATTGCCCGCCAATAACCGGCGGCAGAACGCCATCGAGCCCCTGCCCGGCGATCATTCGCTGCGGTACAGGGGCTCGATTGGTGTTTAGTGCTTAGTGCTTAGTGCACAGCGCTCATGGCTGGCTCTTAATTATTTGGCTGACTTCCGCACCGGCTCGGTGGCCGTGTCAGCATGCTTCAAGCGCTTTTCGGCGCGCTTTTCCTTAATGGACTTACCGGGTTTTTTCGCATCGCTCTTGCGTGGTGACTTGTTCGACATAATGTGCCGTCCTTGCCGGAAATGCTGGGCATTTCCAAAAATGGGGAGGGTACCCCGTTAGCCCTAGCCTAGGATAAGCGGCAGTTATTCTCTAGCTTTCGTCCGCCAGCGAAATGCGAATGTACGGTGTTGCAGCTGGATACCGGAAAAGCAGTCCGTAGAAAAATTCCCATCCGGGATTCGGGCTCGGACCTGCATTGGCGGATTCAACACAAGACGCTTGCGAGTTCTTACCCCAGGGATCCAGAATCCTTCGAGACCATCGGGAAGATCCCCCTAAGCGATAGCCGGTGGATCGCTTTCTATCAGATAACCGGATAAGCGATAGAAGGTACGCCACGTGGTCGCGCGCAACATGTCAACTCCCGTTTCTGCCGGTCTTCTGGCGGACATCGGCGCCTACCACCGCTGCCTCGATGCGTACCGCGATGGCAATCCCGAGCCGATCATCACGCTCTGCTCGGAAGCCTCATTCCGGGCAATCAGGAACGGCACACAACTTGCCGAGGACGTCACATCGATTGCAGACTTCTGGAAAGCCGACCCGTGATAAATGCCGCGGTTCTGGAAGCAGAGCTGGGACTCGACTACCTCAGGTCCAAACGGGGCAGATTCTGGCTCGCTCCCGAGATGCTCAATGCCCTGGAAGCCTTCGCAGAACGGGCAGACCGCCGGCAGCAGTCGGGTTCCGTCTAGAGCGCCTGCGCGCTCAAAAGGACTGCATGAGCTGCGGCCGGATGCTATCAACCAGCTGTTCCTCAACCGAGCAACCGAGTTCATTTTCTATCCCGCGGGCGCCCACGCTGGCGATCGCGAAGTTCACCACTTCGCGATTCGAGCCGCAAAACGAGGCAAAAGAAAGTTTGCCCTCATCCATATGGGCAATTTCTGAAATGGCAACAACTGTGAGCACGAGGCTTTGCCATCAAGCCGCGCCGAGGAGTTCATCGCCTCGATCAGGTTTGAAAGAGATGAAGCTGTCCGTCAGTCTTTAAAGCTTGTCGATACGATCACATTCAGCGGACGTACCTGGGTTGAGCGGCAGTAGAAGTTCGCCGCGATCTACTTTCGGTTTGAAAGTTCTGCCGTGAATAACAGTCGGCACCAACCTCGGCGAAGTGAAGCTGCCCCATGCTTCCTTGGATGGGTTGATGCAGGCTCGGTTTTGGGATGAATGGGTTTGAGAGAATCAGTTGGCTATCGCATAGCTGCAGGACTGCCCAATGGGACCCAACCAGGACCCCTCAACAATCGAGAGGCCCGTCTCCTGACAGATCCACTGGTTCAACCTACGTAGCCGTTCGCGAAGGACTTAGCGGCTTCAGCCACGTCCTTGTACCGCTCTTCGCGAATGGCTTTCGGAGGCAACTCGTAATCGAGCTGCTCGTTAACCGGGGTCGGCCATGCGGCAGCGATCTCCTGCGATTGGTTCTGGGCAATGCATGAAGCTTGATCCAGGAGGAAGCGAAGCCGGGCAGCGGACGCCGCGGTGGGCTTCAGCGCCCCACTGCTCCACTTGCGTACCTGGCCTGGGTCTTTGACTCCTGCGCCGGAAGCGATCAGCACCATGGGCAGGAAGCCAGTGAGTGCTTCAACGACCTCTGATTCTGCAGCCCGGACCGAGTGGCCACGCGCTGAAGTTGGCATGATAGTCATTGGGAGCCTCCCTCACCTAGGTTCGTCTCTCCGTCATACGCCGTTTTCCTCCCGTATGACACTCCTATGACTGGAATATTCCTGCATAGTCACTGCTAGGAGTCCTTCTGCGCTTCAACCGCGCGCGCGTCGGCCAGCTCTGGAGGCAAAGTTGTCCAACGCCTCAATGACCTTCGGTGCGACCCATACCCGGTGTCCGTTGATATGTCCCGAAAGCTTCAGGGCTCCCAATTGTTCCAGGCGATCGATATTGCGGTATGCGGCGCTGGAGGACTGCCCTGCAGTGTCACTGAGCATCTGGGCGGTGATGGCCGGCTCGCGCACGATCAGCTCGATTGCCCACTTCAGCCCTTCACCTGGGGTGCGTCCGAACCCGGTGTAGATCTCTTGGCGAATGATGCGGATGTCCTCTGCCAGTTGCCGCCCATTGGCGGTGGCCCGGAAGGTGGATTCGGCGAACATCTCCACAATCGGTTCAATCTGCCCCTCGCGGAAAGCTCCCAACGCATCGAAGTACGCCTTGGTGTCGGTCAGCAGGCCAGAAGAGACGGGAATGGTGACCTTCTCGGTAACCCCCTTGTTCCTCAGCATGGACCCAACCAATGCGCGTCCGGTGCGTCCGTTGCCATCCGGAAAAGGATGGATGGTCTCAAATTGAGCGTGGGCGATCGCCGCTTGGGTCAGCGCCGGGATGTCATCGCGCTGCATGAAGCTGATCAGGTCCTCCATGTCCTGCGGAACTCGTTCATGGCTAGGAGGCACGAACATGGCTGCGTGCGGGGAGTTGCCGCCGATCCACACCGCTTCGGTGCGGTAGCGACCCGCCATTTCCGGTTCAGAGCTAGCCATCAAGGCGCGGTGCATGGCCAGGATGTTGGTTTCATCCAGGTTGTCGGCCAAGTCGACTGCGGCCACCATCGCGGAGATGTTCGAGGCCACCAGAGCTGCGTTGCTGCTGGAGCGGTCTCCTAATTGGGCCAAGGCGATGCGTTTAGCCCCGACGGTCAGGTTCTCGATTTGGGAGCTGGCTGCGGATTCGCTTCGCAGGAGCAGGGCTGCGAATGGTGCGGCGTCGTCACCCAAGTCGCGGTCGAAGCGGACCGTTTCGATGGTCGCTTCCTCCACCAGCGCTGCGGCCTGTCCGGAGATTGCCGGGTTGGCGTTAGCGATGTTGGGGACGATGGCAGCTTGGTAGGGACCTCGTGCTCTCAGTCGCTGTCGTCGCGACTGGGCCGGATCGTGCTGTGCTTCCCATTGCTTTTCCTCATAGGCAATGGATGGCCATTCGGCTGCCGGTAGGCTGACTCCTGGTTCGGAACGGTGACGCTGAGCGAACTGCGCTCCAGAGCTGATACCTCGTGGGACACGTGGTTGATCCAAGGAGTCTCCCCTTTCTCGGGTGGGAATGCCTAGGTTCTATATTCCCACATTGTCAGATATATGGGAATACGAGCGGTAGCGACTACCACTTAGCTACTGCCGCCGAGGAGTACCTAAGTCCCACCCGACGATATCGAGGGCGCGCAGCGGTGTGATGGAGACCGCGGGGTCGGCCATGGCTACGATTTCTTGCCACACGGACATTTGTTGCACCACATCCCTTTGCAGTTCCGGCAGCCAGGCGATGGCGAAGTCACGATGAGTCCGCGACCCGATCGGTGGCACCGGTGCCGCGCCGATCAGGCTGTAGCAACGGCGAATGTTCTCGTCGAAGAGCGGGATGAGCTCAGGACGTTTGCGATGCAAGACCTTCAGCAACTTCGTCTTGCCTACCTGCGTCGTTGGCTTAGCACCCAGGATCCCAAAGAAGTCAGTGATGGTCTCCAGAGTTTCTAGCGAAGCTTCGGCAAACGGCTCGTCTTTTGGGAGTCGTGCTAAGACTTCATTCATATCCGGTATGCGGGACTGCAACCCGTAATAAATCGGGATCGGTTTCTGACCGGCGGTCAAAAGGCAAATAGCCAGCAAGTCAGCATCACCTACCTGATCGCTGTCAGTGCCGGGATAAGCATCATAGGCCGGATAAGCATACCGCCCAATGCCCCTCAAATAGTCTGCAGCGTACTCGAGCACTTCATCTCGCGGCTTTTCGGCTCCGCCAACCTTCACCATTTCGCTCATCCGAGAATCTTGGCATGCTTGCGCGTATCGCCGAGCTTTGATGAGCCGCTCCCCATCGAATCCAGAGAACCCAGATTTGTATAGGTCCACTTGCAGATCTACGAAGTCTTCGCTGCTCCTTCGCCTGGCAGTCCATCACGCACGCTCAATGGGTCTCCGATGCGTTCCGCTCAGGGCCGGTGCCGAGGTGAAAATGTTAAAGTCTAATGGAACAGTCCTAAGGCCCAGTGGACATGACGAAGCGGATCACCCGAAGATAGCTCGCCTCGCGAATCGCCATGCATCAGGAGTTGGTGATGTAATTCGAATGCGCCACCCCTGACAGGGCCCGGTTGATGAACGGGCTCAGCGACCTGCTCATGGTCCTGAAGAAGCCAGGCCCCGTCATGCTTGAGTACAGGAAGCGGCCGACCGGTAGAGCATCAATAAGTCCAGGTTCAGGCTGTCCTTTCGCATCAGCCGCTTCGCTCTGGGACGATGGCTCCGCTCTCGTCTGCAGCGCCCGGATTCGCCGATCCCTATTTCCGGTGCCGCGGCTAGACGCAGGTCCGTGGTTGCCGACGACCGAATTGATCTGCATACCAGACCCACCAGCAATCAACGGAAGAGGGACCCCCGGCTGCCCGCACGCCGATTCGGACCATGGGTTGACCGGCCGCGGCCGCTGGGCTCGTTGCAGTGGTGGTCGCCTCCGAAGGAGTACTTCTCCAGAGCCGGTGTGAGCGCCAAATTCGGATCCCACTGACTGCGAATCTTGCCTTCCAGTACTCATAGCTTCGCCGCCCTTCTACGGGTGGCTAAATCAAGCTGGGATGCGACGCCGAGCTAGTCGCTTCAGGAAGACTTGGCTTGCTGCAGCACCGGTTCCAACGCTTCCTTGACTCCCCTGGCCAGGTAATACACACCGTCCGAGTACCAGAAGAACATGAGGCCCCGGCGCAGCGGCTGAGGCACTCGGGACAGCCTTGGCGAAGTCTTCATGGCACGGTTTGCGATGGCTCCGGCGGCCAGGACGGCCACGCTGGAGAAAATCAACGCCCGGGGGCTCCACCCGGTGCGGGAGAGCAAACCCATCAGGCCGGTGGCCTCGCGTTCGAACTCTTCGAAGGTGACGCGGATCGAGTCCAGTACCCCGTGGACATGGATTTCTCTTGCGTCTTCGGGAACCGGTGCGCCCGAGACGAAGTCGATGCTCCGCGGGTCATAGCCATGAAGTGTCAGGAATCTTTTGAGATTGTTCGCCGAGCGAGGCGCGCGCAGAATCGATTTTGCTTCTTCCCGCGCGGGGCCGGCTGCCAGCAGCTGATCCGCGATCTCATAGTCGTCCGTGTAGACCCCGTCGTTCCACTCGTCCATTGCACTCAACAGCAACTGCGCATCGCTGCCGGTACTGGCCTGAAGAATCCTCATGCGTTCCAGATCGATCTGGTAGGACACGTGGTCGGGGAAGAGCTGCGGCCGCAGCGGGCCCTTGGAGTGGATCGATGCGGTGAGCACACTGCCGCTGCGCGTCAGCGTCAGGTACGGCCGGCTGGACCGCGAGACGTTGGGCTCTTCCAATGGATTACTGGGCAGGACCGTCAGCCCGGCGAGATTTCTGAATACCGTGAAGGTCTTGCCTTCGACGCTCGGGGAAAGTGTCAGATCCGAGACCTTCAGGGTAGCGCCCTGGAATAACTGCGCGTCCGGAGCGTACTGGCCAAGCTGTTCTTCTCCCGGGGCCGGGCCGTCCAATTCCTCGCCGTTGATCAAGACATACCGCGCACCGCTTGCCGCTTTGAGATTGTGGGCTAGCTCCGTCAGCCGCGGGCCTTGGATGAGTACATCTTCCGGGCCGAGCTGGCACAGCACCGGGTCCCTGGCATCGTTCAATGTCGCCAGTTCGGCGAGCACCTCCGTGGCATGCTCCCGGGATCTCGCACCGTCGATAAAACCGACTAGCCGATGTTCGGCGAGGACGGCGTGGACATCAGCGGCCGCTTCAGGCTTTGAACCGGCGAAGATAAATTCAAGGTTGATAAAGCTGAACTCATTATCGTCCACGATCTAGGACCCCTTTTTCACGCTTTGATCAATCGATTTCTCACTAGTTTAGGCATGGGCAGGAATCACGCGAAATCCTGTCTAATTCGGGCATGGCGTCGGGGTGAAGCAGTTTCGGCCCGCGCTGCCTGCTTGAGAAAATCTTGGAAAGCAGCAAGCCTCCGCCGGACGGTGGCTAACCGAGAGGCAGAGGCTTGGCTAGCCCGGGTATTTCA
>NZ_NRGV01000054.1:0-1575 GCF_002332385.1 Glutamicibacter sp. BW80
AGCTTGCTATTTAACCTCTCGCCTGAAAATCCTTGAAATTCTGCGGACTCTCCGGCGTGTCACCACATTAAGACGGCTCTCGTTCCTGATGCTTTGAATTACCAAAAACGAAGCACAGAACAGAGAGCCGTCGCCATGAGTATGCACCACGACCTCGAATCAACGCAATGCATCGAGGCAACCGCACGCCTGAACAAATTTCGGCAAGACTACTACCACTGCCTCACCAACCGAGCCGATGCCCTCTTCGAACTGACAGACGCACTACTTTGCACCCAAAGTAAGGTCACTGACCTTGCCCACCTCAGCTTAGAACCAGAACACCACCGAGGCTACGGAGCCTTATATGACGCGATCAACCACGGCCATCTCGATACAGAGAAGTTCAAATCACGGATCACCGCACTGCCGGTCCCAACCTTCCCTCGCAAAGAAGATGGCCAGCAACAGATCGTGTTAGCCGTGGACGTGTCGAACTGGCTACGACCCGACGCGAACTGCACCCCTGAGCGCAGCTTCTGCCACACCTATGCCCGCAACGGCCAAGCTGAGATGATCCCTGGTTGGCCTTACTCGGTCATCGTAGCTCTTCAACCAGGAGCCTCATCATGGACTCTGCCACTGGACATTCGGCGTTTAGTGCCGGGTGAAGATGCGAGCGCAGTGACCGCCGCTCAGATCCGCGAGGTCATGGCCGGGCTGATCAATTCAGGACAGTACCGGACGAATGATCCGGAGGTCTTGGTGGTGATGGATGCCGGTTATGACGTGGCACGTCTTGCCTGGCTGGTGAAAGATCTGCCGGTGATCCTGATTGCCCGTTTACGATCCAACAGGGTGTTCTATGCTCCAGCCGGACCCAGGCGAGGGCCATCCAAAGGACGGGCACCGCGTCACGGAGCGAAGCTGGCGTTGAACGATCCCGCCACCCATCAGCGACCGACTCATGCCGCTAAGCACCACCTTCAACGGTACGGGCACGTCTTGGTGCAGGCGTTTGAACGGATGCATCCCAAGCTTGATACTCGCGGCGGGATAGCTGATGAGTACGGTAAACCAGAGATTATTGAAGGCACCATCATCGGGGTGCAAGTCGAACACTTGCCCGGAGTGCCAACACCGAAGCCGCTGTGGCTTTGGGCTTCCAAGCCAGTACCCGAGGACGTGGACGCGGTTGACCGGTGGTGGTCGGCGTATCTGCGACGGTTCGATCTAGAACATACTTTCCGGTTCTTCAAACAAAATCTGGGATGGGTTAAACCTAAATTGCATGACCCTCAAGCTGCCGATACTTGGAGCTGGGTCGTACTGACCGCGTACCTGCTGCTGCGCCTGATTCGACCACTGATCGCGGGGTGCCGGCTTCCGTGGCAACAGATTCCAGTGCACCTTCTGGCGTTGAGCCCGGGTCGAGTGCAAGCGACCTATCGGCGGGTCTGTCAGCAGCTGGTGCATCCGACAAACCCGCCGTTAGCTTCTTCAGCAGGCCCGGGACGACCTAAGGGCACCCGGAACAAGCGCAAACGAGTCGTTCAGCCTATTGGCGTGGCGCATCAAAAGGTTAAATAGCAAGCT
>NZ_NRGV01000055.1:0-1663 GCF_002332385.1 Glutamicibacter sp. BW80
AGCAGCGTGAAGTTCTCCCGGCCCATAATCGGGTGGATATAGGAGACCGAGGAGGAGGACCGGGTGCCATCGGCACGCCGGTTGATCTGGAAGAAGTTCGCCCCGTTGAGCACCGTCTCATCGTTGTTGAACTTCGCCCGCGGAATCCCGGCCTGCGCGCAGGCCTCCAGCAGCGCCACCCCGCACGGATCGGTGCCCGGCACATTCATCAGGTGCACCGGACCCGAATCCCCATGGTGCGGGGCCGCCGGCCCGGCGTCCTCATTGCTCTCCAGCTGCTGATACAGCCGGTAGGCCATCGCCGCATTCCAGCCGGTGGCCCCGAACTTCGATTCCCATTCATCCAGGTCCTCGCGCGGCGCCCAGAACGCGATGCAGGAATTATGACTCGAGCACCCGCCCATCACCTTGGCCCGGGAATGGCGCATGAAGGAGTTCCCGTTCTCCTGCGCCTCGATCGGGTAGTCCCAGTCGAGGCCTGATTCGAGCAGTTCCATCCAGCGGTTCAGCTGCAAGACCTCCTCGATGCCCCGGTCATCGGGGCCGGCCTCCACCAGCGCGACACGCACGGCCGGGTCTTCACTCAGCCGTGCGGCCACCGCGGCGCCGGCCGAGCCGCCGCCGATGACGATGTAGTCGAAGTCTGTGTTCTCCATGTTCACGTTGCGCCCTTTCTTGCTTATTTCTCGGTGAACCAGCCGGTGACCGCCGGGGCCAGGTTCTGGTAGATGTGCTTGGCTTCCTGGTATTCGCCCAGCCCGGTCGGGCCCAGCTCGCGGCCGATGCCGGACTGGCCGAAGCCGCCCCATTCGGCCTGCGGCAGGTAGGGGTGGAAGTCGTTGATCCAGATCGTCCCGTGGCGCAGGCGTGCCGCGATCCGCTGGGTTTTGGACGCGTCCTGGCTCCACACCGCCCCGGCCAGCCCGTAGTCGGTGTCGTTGGCGGTAGCCACCGCCTCATCTTCGGTGCTGAAGGTTTCCACGGTGACCACCGGGCCGAAGGCCTCCTCGACCACAACGGACATGCCGCGGGCCACCTGGTCAAAGACGGTGGGCAGGTAGAAATGCCCGGCCCCCAGCCCGGGGCCGTCCGCATCGGTGGCTGCCCGGCCACCGCAGCGCAGCCGGGCGCCTTCGGCGAGCCCGGACTGCACATACGCCTCGACCTTTCCCAGGTGCTCCGCGGAGATCAGCGCCCCGGTTTCGGCGTGCTCATCAAACGGGCCGCCGAGGGTGATCTGCTCCGCGCGGCGCACCAGCTCCTCGACGAACCGCTCCGCGATGGATTCCTCCACGATGATCCGCGCCCCGGCCGAGCAGACCTGCCCCGAATGCACGAACGCGCCATTCAGGGCGTTATCCACCGCGGCGTCGAAGTCCGCGTCGGCGAAGATCACGTTCGGGTTCTTCCCGCCCAGTTCCAGGGCGACCTTCTTCACCGTTCCGGCCGCCGCGGCCGCGACCTTGCGCCCGGTGGCCAGGCCGCCGGTGAAGGAGACCAGATCCACGTCGCGGTGCTCGGAGAGGACCGCGCCGACCTGCGCGCCGGTGCCGGTGACCAGGTTCGCCACCCCGGCCGGCAGGCCCAGCTCATCGAGCACCTCCATCATCAGGATCGCGGTGGACGGGCTCAGCTCGGCCGGTTTGAGCACGAAGGAGCAGCC
>NZ_NRGV01000056.1:0-69062 GCF_002332385.1 Glutamicibacter sp. BW80
ACACCGCCTTCGTGGAACAGTGCTTGAAGATGGCTTTATGGCGCCGAAAACACACCAAAAGACCAGTTGACAAGGGGATTCTCCATCATTCGGATTATGCCGAGGTTTTCGTTAAGCCGAGAAAACCAGGACCGCGCTGGTCAATAGCTGGTTGAACCAGTATTCCTCGGCTTAACTATTCTTCCTAACGCAGGCTGTAGAGTTGGTCGAGTTCCTCCCTGCTCAAAGTAGTTTGCTGGACCTCTTCAATCGCTGGGTTTCCCGCGGCCATCGCAGCACGCATCATCTCCAGCGTCGCGAACGCATAAAACGATGATGTCGTGCTCATGTTCTCATGCCCCAGAAGCTGCATTATCAACGGCAACGCGACCCCCTGCTTATAGAGGTCCATCGCCTTCGTTTTACGCAGCATATGGCAATGCAGATGCTCCGGCATACTCGGGCACGTGAGACGTGCTTTATCGCCGGCGTTCTTCAGGATCAAGCTCACGGAGTCTGCTGAAAGAGCTGTTTCTTGGCCGCTACGGTAGCTATAAAACAATGGTCGGTTCCCGTGCCTACGCTCAGGTTCGGGATGGAACTGCGCAAGATAAACCTCCAGATGTTCTACCGTCTTGCTGCTCAACGGCACGATCCTGCTTTTGCTCCTTTTGCCGGTCAGCCTCACGCAGACCGGCTCTGCAAAAGAAATATCGGCGAGGGTCAACGCAGTCAGCTCGCTGACGCGTGCTGCTGTGTCATAGAGCAAGATCAGCAGCATTTGATTGCGCCGAGATTTCAACGTTTCGCCACTGTACGCTGCCAGAAGGTGAGTGGTTTGCTCGGTGTCCAAGTAATCAATGGGCTTTCTTGCAGCCGCAGGTGTTTTCACGGTCCGTGCAGACTCATCGACAGCCATCAGGACAATGTCTTCGGCCGAAACGTAATGCAAGAAGGCCTTAATGGAGGTCAGCCGCAAGCCAACAGTCCGCGGCTGGTAGTTCTTAGTTTCTTGCATCCACTTCACCCATCCCTTCAACAGATCCCTGCTGAAATGATCAAAACTGATCACTTCCCGAGGGATGTCTTGAACTGAAGTTAGATAGTGCACATAGTTTTCCAGGCTGATCCGGTAGGCCTCAATAGTCCGTGGTGACGCACCACGGACTTTGGGCAGGTAGTCGTGAAGATAGCTCCGTGCGTAGCTCCAGAAACTGGATGACGTGGGTGTTGCTGGTTTTTTCATTCGAATCCCACCTCCGGAAACAGGCTTTGATAAGGCTGACTCAACTGTGCGTAGCTCTTCAAAAAGTCCGGAGAGGTATGCACGTAGTAAAAGGTGCTGTCCAACGAGGCATGCCCCATATATCGGGATAAATATGGAAGCATCGCGTTGACGTCTTGGCCTTGAGCCATCCACCGTTCAATGTTCGCGTAAGCAAAGTGATGCCGGAATGAATAGGGGCGCGCTCTGGGCCCACCTTCGGTGCGGGGCAGGCCAGCTTGGTCCCAAATCCTATTGAACATCACCCCTACTGCAGTGTTGCCGAGAGGAGCACCAGTCGAGGTAGTAAAGAACGCTTGGCGCCGCGGGCCGAGGTTGGATTTCGTTGCTTGATCGCTGCGAAACAAGACTTCCCGGATCTGATCGTCGAATGGGATTCGACGGCTCCGATTGCCTTTGGACCAGAGGATATTTAATAGTTTCCTCTCTAGGTCAACGTCTTCCACGGCCAAGCGCTGCACCTCGCAAGTGCGTAGCCCGCAAGAATGCATGAGTCCGAAGAACGCCGTGGCTTGCCATTGCCATGGTGTTTTCGATGCTAGATGTTCAGCCGCAGCAAAGAAGTCGGTGATCTCTGACTGGCTGAGTAAGTAGGGTTGCGGCCGGTGGAAACCTGCGCGCCACTGCTCGGAAAGCACATAAGCTTCAGGATGTGAATGGGTGCGCATCCACCGGCCGAAGTCGCGAATATACGACATCCATGAAGGTGGCGATCCAGGTTGCGCGGCACGTTTTTCCTCGACCCACCCGACGACGGTTTCTTGGTTAAGGACGCGGGCTTGATGTTTGGTGCAGTACTCGTCGAAGCTGCGCAGATAGTGGATCCGTGATGCCCCGTAGCAGCCCATGTTCCGCTTGAATTCGATGAATCGTTCCAAGTCGCGAGCGAAGACGCTGGTGAAAGTTGGCGTTTTCATTGTTTCTGGCTTACTGGCAACGGCAGGACACAAGCTAGAAGCTGCTCCACGTCTGTGCTCAGATACACGTTGGTGGAATCAGCGCTGGCATGACCCAATACGGCAGAAATCGTTGGCAAGGGAGTGCTGGCTCGAAGCAGATTGGATGCTGCGTTATATCGAAGCATCCGCGAGCCAACCTTCATATCGTCCACCCCTGCGGTGCGGAACACCGTGCTGATCACTCGATAGATTGACGAATGGCCACCGAATGCCTGGTGGGGAGCTTTCCACCTAATAAAGACTTGAGCGGCCGTCGTTTCTGGCCGCTCGTGCAGTACGTAGTCCGCCAGTTTCTTCAGCACTAGGGAAGGCAGCGAAAGCGTGAGAGGGTTCCCCGTTTTTTGCTGGACGATTCCCAGTGTCGAGCCGCGCCAATCAACCTCTTCAAGTTTGAGGCTGATGATGTCACAAGCACGCAGCCCAGAGACTAAACACAGCAACACGATGGCCGCATCACGAGCCGAAACTGCCGGGTTATCGCGGCAGAACTCGACCACGATACGTTCAGAGGCAGGAGAGAGTATTTCGTGGATCTGATGATGCCTGCGCGCCCTGGCCAGTGCTAAAGCATCGAGCAAATCAGTGCGCTGCATAAACTTCAAAAACGGGCGAAAATTAGCCACGACGGACCACATCGTAGTTTCCGCCCACTGTCCGCGTAGGGATTCGAGAAACCCCAGAACGCTGGCTCCATCGGCTTTGTCCCACGTGAAGATTCCTTGAGCCTCCAAATAGGCCAGGTATTGTGTCGCCATGGAACCGAATGAATAAAGCGTGACCTGAGCGAGTTCGCGCTGCTTCATGTCTTGACCCCATAAACTGAGCAGTTGGCAAAACTCCGGGGTCTTCGGCGACGGCATCGTTGAGGGACGTTGGCGCACGGCCAAGTCCACGCATCCCGTCAGCAGATATGCATCACATAAATGAATCAGCCGTCGATAGTCGTTGCTACGTTGCTGGCTGAATTTTCCCGTCCTTGGACTGGTAGTCATCGAGACGAATCGCGTACCCAGCTCGCAGGTATAGATCCCATCCTGGTGGGCCGCCAGCAGGCCGAGTTGCTTAATCGACTTCTGGTATTGGCCAATCGTCGATTCCATGTAGCCAGCAGCTCTGAGCGCATCGACAACGGCTGTGCCGATCTCTTGTACGGAGGTATCCATGACTCGCTCCTTTCAATTGGGAGCACGGATATCCGTCAGGATAGGCCTGAATGTTAAACCGAGGAATACTGGTTCAACCAGCTACTAACCAGCGCGGTCCTGGTTTTCTCGGCTTAACGAAAACCTCGGCATAATCTGAATTAAGCCGATATCGGCTTAACTCGGACGCTGGCTCGCAATATACCTCGATCCGTTACACCGACACCTTAGAAATTGAGGGGCTGGTTCCGTCGATTGGCAGTGTCGGGGATTCCCTGTTAACCGGCTAATCCACGTTTTATACCCTTGAATTCCCCCGGAAACTCTTGACTTTCCAAAGGATGAGGTCGATGCTCATGTGTCATGAACACCCAGCAAGAGTTGGTTTTGTTGTCTTCACACGGAGCATGGAACCTCCATGGGTCGGCAGCAGCGAGGTTCTCCCAGGCTAATGATTACCTCGGCTATCTGAGTGACCGCAACTACTCTCCAGCCACGACACGAGCCTACGGTTATGACCTGTTGGCGTTCTGCCGCTGGCTACACGAACAAAATCTGACTATCGAAGCAGTTGACACCAACACGCTGATCAACTATCTGAAGTTCTGCAAGCAATCATCCGTACCAGGACGTCCAGGCCCGAATGTAATGACTTTAGACGGTCAAAGAGCCGATGGATATGCACCTGCAACGGTGAATCGCCGGATGGCAGCAGTGTCCGGGCTGTTCACATTCTTGGCGATGCGGGATCCGTGTCTCCCCAATCCTATGCCGAAAGGTCAGGAGTCCCGTTGGGTATCTTCCGCCCAGCGTTCCGGGCTTCTGGGGCATCTGGCTACACCAGCTGCCAGGTCGCCGCTACGTGTTCGCGAACCCCGCCGGCTACCAAGATCCTTGGAATCTGACGAAGTCATTGCCCTGTTTCAAGGTCTGCGGACGTACCGGGATCGTGCCATGGCAGGGCTAATGCTCTATTGCGGGCTACGTGCTGGCGAGGTACTTGCCTTGCGGATACGCGATGTGGACATCGGTGGGCGGTGGCTACTAGTGCTGGGCAAAGGATCCAAGGAACGACGAGTTCCATTAGACGTGGACGTCGCCGGAGTCATCCAAACTTACCTGCTCGCTGAACGCCCGGAATCGGATGAGCAACGGCTATTTCTCGTTGCCAAAGGAGCCAACCGCGGCCTGCCCTTGACAGCAGCTGGCCTGCGTACGATCTTCCGGTACCACCGCGAAATTTCAGGGGTTCCTGACGGCCACCCACATGCATTGCGCCATACCTTCGGCAGTGCCTTAGCAGCTTCAGGGGTGGACCTGTCCATCATGAGAGAGCTCCTGGGGCATGCCCACGTGAACACGACCGCCCGCTACATCCACCTTGTTCCTGCCCACGTGAAATCAGAATACGATGCCGCGATCAACCGCCAAAAACAATCACATTGAACCGCCTCTGGATCTCGTTGGCGCTTACCGCACCTACTTATCCTCCACTCACCGCGGGTCGGAACCGTATTTTTCAGCAGCAAGAACGTTCATGCTCCGATATCCAGACCCGGCGCAGTGGAGCCAAGAGCCGCTGGAGCGGCGGCTTGAGGCCAATAGCGGCACTAGAGCTTTCGTGCTTTATCTGATGGTCACCAAAAGGATCCGCGGCGACTTCCCGTATCTGCTTGAGCGGAAATTAGCCAACATCTTCGTTGAGGTCCAGGGAACTGATTACGAAGATGATCTCAGATTTTTCTCTGCTCAAGCCCGCAAGGTGGGGTTCAGCGAACGAGTCAGTGCGGCGATGACGACCAGCGTCATCGCTAAGATCCTGCTGCGGACTCAACAGCCACTTACACAGATCACGAGTGCTGATTTAGAGGAATTTGAAACTTGTTGCCGAGCCCGAGAAGCCCAGACCGGCATCTCAGCCCGTCCATTACTCGTGCTGAGTTCTTCAACCCGCCAGGTCTTGTTCCATGCACACCTGCTTGCCAATCCACCTCTGAGCAGGACCCAGCGGGTACCGCTCAAGGATAGGGTCGGCGCAGTGAACGGTCCCTTTGCACAGTTTCTTCTGCGGTATTTGGAACGTAAGGAAGTGACCTGCACTAGGAAAACGGTCAGTAGCCTGGCAACACGATTAGCGCATTTCGGGCAGTTCGTCACCGAAGCAGATCCATCATTAGCTTCACCGGCTGAGCTAACTCGTTGTTCTCATATTGAACCGTATCTGGTGTCTTTGCCTCGAAGCCCCAATACGAAGAGCTCCGGCACGCTTTCCGTAGCGGAACAATCACGACGGGTCAGGGCTGCCGGTAACTTCTTACGTGAAATTACCGAGTGGGGATGGCCCGAAGCTCCTCCACGGCAGTTGTTCTTCCGTTCTGATGTTCCTAGGCTTCCTCGGCCACTGCCACGTCATTTGCCCCCGGATGCCGACCGGCTCCTAGCCCAAGAGCTCCTGGCCTCGGACTATCGTCAGGCTGCCGATGCATTGCTGCTTCAACGAGCGTGCGGGTTGCGCATTGGCGAGTTGCTGGACTTGGAACTGGACTGTGTTCATGAGATTCCCGAGGCAGGGACTTGGCTGAAGATTCCGCTGGGAAAGATGAAGACCGAGCGTATGGTTCCGCTGGACCCGGACACCCTGGCTTTGGTTGATCGCATCATCGCAGAACGTTCGCCGGGCCAGCCGTTGGCTCATCCACGCACGGGGAAGCCCGCCCAGTTCCTTTTCACTCATCACGGACGCCGGTTGGGAGAAAGCGCTGTTCGGCTCGAACTAAACCGAGCTGCGCAAGCCGCCGGCCTGGGAAAGATCACTCCTCACCAGCTTCGTCATACTTATGCGACTGCGTTGATCAATGCCGGGGTCACCCTCCAGTCCTTGATGGCTCTCTTGGGCCATGTCTCAGCGGAGATGAGCTTGCGTTATGCATCCTTATTCGATTCAACTGTCCGCACCGAATATGAGCGTGCTTTGGACTTGGCGAAGTCACGCATCGGATTACCTGACCTGAAAGAACACCGTTCGCTGCTTCCGTTGAGTGATGTTTCTGTTGGCTCTTGGCACGATACCGCGACGATCAAGTCACGGCTTGCTGGCGGGCATTGCCTGAGGTCCCCAGCCCAGCAGGCGTGCCAGTATGCGAATATATGCGAGCACTGTCCGAGCTTCCGCACTGAGGATTCGAATCTTCCAGTGCTTGAGGCACAGCGTAAGGACGCTCTGATTTTGGCGCAGGACGCAAAACGCCGAGGCTGGGACAGCGAGGTGCAACGGCATGAAGCATTGGTGACTCAATTGGATCTGCTCATCGAGAGGACACGCACGGCGTGAAGCGAAGCGAGTCTCAACGAGTTGTTGATAAGGCCCTGCTGACATTGCGAATGCAGGGACGTACGGTGACGTTTCGGGCGGTAGCTGAACTCGCTGGGCTTTCCCGTTCCACGCTCTATCGTTCTGCTGGGCTTCGTGAGCTGATCCAGGAGTGCCGAGAGGGATCCGCGCGGCTAGGTGGCCGTGCGATTTTGCTTGGATCTCCTGCTCGGGTTGACGTGTTCGGTTCGGGTTCTTGGAATCAGGGGAAGCCGCTCCTGCAGAGTGATGACCGGGCGTGCAACAGGGAGTGCAGAGAAAAATAGAATTAGCCGGATAAGGCGTAGCCTAGCTATTTTTTAGCCGGTTAAGCGTACGACAATGCTGCCGCCGAAACGGTGATGGGCTTGTTCAAGAACGAGGCCGTGGCCAAAGATTCACCGTTCAGAGCCGGGCCTTTGATGGCTGAATCTGATGTGGTGGAAATCGTGGTGGACTGGGTGCACTGGTACAACACCGAAAGGTTACATTCGACCCTGGGGTATCGTGCGCCAGTGGAATTCGAAGAACTCTACTATGATGAAATAAGCGGCTCGTTACCCGATGAAGCTGCCAGAAAACTGGCGGCATAATTTCCGGGACGGTTCAACGGTCTGGGGTTGGACTGTATGTGCCGCTACAGTGGGTGCCAATCTAATGCCTTGGGGAGCTGCTGCAAAAATTGGGTATAAGTTAGTCAAGCGATTTGGATCCGTCAAAAAGGGCGTAAATATCATATGGCGTGCGTACCACAGCAAAAAGGGCGCGGCCGCGAAGCGAAATGCAGCTATAGCTGCAGCTGGTGGCCTGTTCGCCGAGCTTATTGGCATTAACGATATCAAGCAAAACTGTTTCTCTTAATCTGGAAAGAAGCTCTCAATGGCTACTGAAGCTACCCCAACGTCGCAAAATAAACGTAAGCCGAAAGCTATTCCTAGCGACTACTTCTATCTCGTCCTTGCTCTCTTGGGCCTTTCACAACTTCCTGCTACCTTCCAAACCAGCGGACTGTGGATAGGCCTTCTTCACCTCGGCGCAATCTTATGCTTTACCTATCTCATCGCAGCTGGCAACAAAGGCCGTTTTATTCCTTGGCTAGATCGCGATAATCGCCGTAACTGGGGTCGCTTGTGAATTCGGAGAATATTTAGCGGTACGAGGGTTTTGAGTGGCGGACGGGCCGGTATTTTCCTGGTTTGGTGGTTCGCCAGGTGTAGTCGCCGGTGAGATTGATGTGGTCCCAGCCCAGCGGCGAGAGGTGTTTCAAATGGGCTGGATCTGGTGGGTTGACGGTGTTGTTTAGCGTGGTGATGGTGCGCTCGAGGTAGACGGTATTCCAGAGCACGATGGCTGCGGTGAGTAGGGTCAGCCCGGATGCGCGGTTTCGCTGGTCTTCGATGGGACGGTCGCGAATTTCGCCGAGGCGGTGGAAGAACACGGCACGGGACAGGGCATTGTGGGCCTCGCCTTTGTTTAGTCCAGCGGTGACACGGCGGCGTAGCCCGGGGTCCTGGATCCAGTCGAGAGTGAAGAGTGTGCGTTCGAGGCGTCCGAGTTCCCGCAGCGCGAGGGCCAAGCCATTTTGGCGCGGGTAGGCACTGAGTTTACGCACAATCAGCGACGCGGTCACGGTCCCGGTCTTGATGGAGGCACTCAGCCGCAGGATTTCGTCCCAGTGCTTGTCGATCAAGGCGGTATTGATCGTGCCGCCAACCCACGGTGCCATCAGCGGTGTCTCCGGGCTACCCTTCGCAATGAACAAGCGGGTGTCGGCCAGATTGCGGATCCTGGGTGCAAAACGGAAACCGAGCAGGTGGGTCAGGGCGAAGACTTGGTCGCTGTAGCCGTTGGTGTCTGTGTAGTGCTCAATGATGTTCAGGTCTGATTCGTGGTAGAGCAGCCCGTCCAGGACATGGGTGGCATCGCGATCTCCGACGTTGACGAGTTTGCTGTAGAACGGGGTGTATTGGTCACTGACATGGGTGTAGAGCAGCCGGCCGGGTGCGTTGCCGTATTTCGGATTAACATGGCCAGTGGCCTCTGCCTTGTTGCTGGCCCGGTAGCGTTGTCCGTCCGAAGATGACGTGGTGCCATCACCCCAGTGCATGGCAAAAGGATGATCATGTTGGGCATTGACGAGTACGGCTAGGGCGCTGGTGTAGGTTTCATCTCTGATGTGGTGCGCTTGGACCCGGTCGAGCTGGGCATAGGTGACACCGGTGCAGGCCTCGGCCATCTTCGTCAGCCCAAGGTTGATCCCGTCGGCTAGGATCACGGCAAGCAGTAGCTGTTTGTCTTTGGCAGGGAGCCCAGTCTTGATATTGGGTAGGTGATCAGAGAAACCTGTCCAGGAATCGACTTCCACGAGCAGGTCAGTGATCGGTACCCGTGGGTACATGCCGCTGGTCTTGGAAACAAAGGGCTTCGCTCCTGCTGGAACATCGGTTTCGTGTGGAGTGATTTTCAGCCGTCCATTGACGATTGTGACGCTGTCCAGGAGTCCTGCGGCCGCCTGGTCTTGGACTTCTTGCAACCGTTCATTCAAGAATGCGAGGCGCCGGGCCAAGAACCCTTCTTCTGTCAACGGCGCCGGCAGCGGCAGGCTGCCGGTCTGCTTGAGCTGGTGGTAGTCATGGGGCGTAAGGAGATAGTCATCAAAGTCCCGGTACTGCCGGGAGCCCTTGACCCACATGTCTCCAGATCGGAGCGCGTTCTTCAACTCGACCATCACACACAGCTCATAGAATCCGGTGTGAATCCCATCGGTGGTGAAGACAACGCTTTTCCAACGAGGACGGATGAAAGCTGTCGGGGCCGTGTCCGGGATTTTGCGGGTCCTGGTCGTGTTGAGATTTCGCAGGAGGACCACTGCTTCGAGAACATCTGCTACCGCTGGTGAGGCCCGGAATTCCAGGGCTTCCAAGAACGCTGGCGAATATTTTCGCAGCGTTGGGAACTGTGCGGCGATCAAAGACAGATGATCGTCACGCTCAGGGTTGACTAGTTGTGTTGCCTCGTCAATGGACTCGGCAAGGGCGTCCCACCCGATGTTGGCATCGATTGCTGCGAACGGGTCTTCACCAGTCTCGCGTGCCTTGAGCAGGACCCGACCCAACTGGGCGTACTGACGTACTTTCTGGTTCACCGCCGTCGCTGAGGCTTGAGTCAGGTTCGATTGTTTGTTCTTCGCGTTCCTGAACAAGGTAGTGATGACCCGCTCGTGCAGATCGATGATTTCATCCAGGATTGTTGCTTCCGCTTCAGCACAGACGGCCAGAAGTGTCGCGTGTCGTCTGGAGGGCTCGAACTTGGCCAGATCGGCAACCGTCATCGCTGTTCCCTCTTTGGCGAGTTTCAGTAGCCGGTTCCGGTGGACGCGGCGTGTTGCCTCCAACGGCAACTCAAGGGAAGTCAGCTTCTTGAGCCGCTCGATATGTCCGAGGATGTGTTTTGCTTTTGCTTTGGCCGGTGCCTGCAAGACCCAACCCAGCCACGTCAGCGATGTTTCCTCACGCCGTTTCAGCAAACTATCCAGCTGCCGCCGGTGACGGTTAGTTAGGGGCTCACATAACATTGACTGGACTTGGCGATCGGCCCGGGTGAGTGCCTCTGCGCATGCGCGTTCGATCACGCTTACAGCGGGCAAAACGATCTTGGCCTCACGAAGCCAAGACACCGCATGAGCGGCAACAGCGGCACCCTTGGTCGTATTCAACGCCATAGCCGATAATTCCTGGACCAGGGCATCCGCATCAGCGACGGTATAAGTGGACAGACCATAGAACGCTTTGGCCTTTGACGCGTGCTCCCACCGCGTCATGGCCCGCGCCGAATAGTTTGCCCAGTCTGATTCCTTGGCACCGATCTGGGTAGAGATCCATCGGATCAGCTCAGATGGGACCACGGTTTCTTCGTCCAGGGCAATTCCCGGGAACCGCAGCAGGGCAAGTTGGAGGGCAAACCCAAGCCGGTTCGGCCCTCCACGATGCTGACGCACCAACGACAACTCTGACGCATCCAGCAAATAGAGCGACTTCATGCTCTCAGAATCAGTGGGGATCTCCGTCAGCGCCGTTTGTTCAGCGGCGGACAACACACGACGGCGGGGCACCTCAGGCGTCCTTGTGCTTTTGCCGGGACGAGCGCCCCACGGGGGAATCGGACAACTGTCGTAATGACCGGTAGACCGTGGTGCGGGAGACCCCGAGCACGCCACCAATACTTTCTACGCTGAGCTGGCCCTGCTCATACAAGCTTCGTGCAGTCTCCAGCTTGTCCCCGGCCAACAACGAAGGACGACCCCCGGTACGCCCCCGGGCGCGAGCCGCATCCAGGCCCGCACGGGTTCGGCTGCTGATCAGATCCCGCTCGAATTCCGCAAGGGCACCGAACACGTGAAAGACCAGGCGCCCACCGGGAGAAGTCGTATCAATGTTCTCTTGCAAGGACCTGAACCCAACACCTTGGGCCTCCAGAACGTTTACCGTGTCGATCAGATGTTTCAACGACCTACCCAACCGGTCCAAACGCCAAACAACTAAAGTATCCCCGGGACGGAGTTGTTCCATCAGCCGGCCCAATTCGGGACGGGTGGCCAGTGCTCCCGAAGCATGGTCGGAAAAGATCCTGAAGCAACCAGCCGCCTTCAAAGCGTCCTGCTGTAGCGCATCGTTTTGCTCCGCCGTCGAAACGCGCGCGTACCCAAACATCTCACCCATAGCCACAACTGTAACGGAACTCATCAACAGGGCAGCAAGATGACCCATAGAAACCGGCACTGACTAATGCTACAAAATGGCCGACAAGGGAACCGCCGGAAACCAAGGGAATCGTGACCCCGGCAAACAGAGTCGTCCACCATGCCGAAAACGTTCCATTCCCGCACAGCCCTGACCCGGTGGGCACCGTCAACAGTCCATGGCCTGTAACCATGTCCGTTGGTTGTGACCAGGGGTTCGAGCGAACGGAGAAGATAGCGAGGGGATTACAAGATATGGTGAACAGATGATTATCAGTGCAAACCATGGTGGCCTTGTCTAAACCCGCCTGAGCCGGCGAAAGTCGATCGCAGATTCCTGCGTTCAGACATTGCTGTACACGTTCAGGCGGAACGCTCCTTTAGCGCGCCCTTTTTACATGGACTTCGCGGCTCATCACCGCACACCACTGATAAGGAACAACCATGACCATCGATTCACTCAGCTCCTCGTATCTCAGCGAATGCCGACAGGCGCTCAACGAGGAACAAACACAAAGCCTTGCCGCCACCAACCACTGGGAAAACGTGGACCGACCACTGGTCCACGCGGACTGGGATGCACTATATAAGCGGATGAGCCCTCTCGTTGCCAGCGCAGACCCCGGCAGCAAGCAGATACAAACCCTCATCGCCTTGCACTATGGGATCGCTTGCAGATTCTACGTCCCAACAGCCCGCGCCTACGTGGGAATGGCACTCCACTATCGGGAGAACGCCGACATGGCAGCCTTCCACAACGCCTACCACCCAGACATGGTGCCGTTCCTCGCCGACGCGATGAGTATCTACGCGCAGACCTCCTTGCGCTAGCCCGCTAGGTGTAGGAACGGTCAGCGTCAAACCACTAACCGTTCCTACATCCGTATCTCTCGCCTAGAAAATCGTTCGTTCGGTGGCTGGGTGCGCGGATTGCAGAATGATCTAGACAGACGCTGAGCCCGCATGCCAGCAATCACGCGGAACTTTCTTCCGTACCGCTAGATATTCTCCGAATTCACAAGCGACCCCACAAATGGGCAAATTGATCGGGTATGCACGGGTATCGACGCGGGCTCAGGATGCTGACCGGCAGATCACCGACCTCCTCGGTGCCGGGGTGCGCCGCGATGACCTGTTCACGGACCAGGGAGTCAGTGGCGCCAGGGCCAGTCGGCCCGGATTCGACCAGGCCCTGGAAGCCCTGCAGGAGGGCGATACCCTGGTGATCACCACCCTGGACCGGCTGGGTCGATCCACCGCCAACATGCTGGATCTTTCCAAAGCGCTTCGGGAGCGCGGAATCGGACTGCGGGTGCTGAACCTGGGTGGCGGCGATGTGGACACCGGCACGCCGATGGGGTCGATGGTCTTCACCGTCATGGCGGCGCTGGCGCAGATGGAGCTGGAAATCAAGCGGGAGCGGATCACCGATTCGGTGTCCAAACGCCGGGCTGCGGGCAAGGATTTGGGTGGGCGGCGGGAACGGTTCACCAACAGCCAGATCGACAATGCCCGACGCCTGATCGACGGGGGTCAGCCGGCCACCCAGGTTGCTCGGGACATGGGCATGTCCCGAGCAACCCTGTACCGGCGCATCGCAGGGATCGAAGCACAACACTGGATCACTACCCAAGGCCAATGACTCTCACGGGGAACTCATCAGCTGCTTGCCGGATGGCCGCAGTCAAAGGAACGCCAGGTCTCTATCGGCGCATCGCACAGGCCGAATCACGCCAATGGCGGATGGCCCGGACCTAGCATCTCCAGCTACCCCGAGACTTCCGGGGAAGCCCTCATCGGGCCAGCCTGAAATTCTCAAGTCGAGGGCTAAACGCGCAATCCTGTTCCATTACTACTCATACCCCGACTTGGCCGCGTTCGGCAGTCGTGAGCAGGGAACGCAGGGCCATGTCAGAAATCCTTGTTAGCTGGAAGGCCGCAATCTACGGACTTGTCCTGGTGCTGCTGCGGAGCACCATGCCCGCGAATCATGGTTTGGCCAGATGCCGGTAGATGGTGGGACGGCTGACGCCGAATTCCTGGGCGATGTGCTCGACGGTATGGGCACGTTTCCCGTCGGCATCCTTTTCCTCATACATTTCCCTTGCCAGCTTGACCTGGCGGGGACCGAGCTTTGGTTTCTGCCCACCGGTCCGTCCGCGTGCCCGGGCGGCGGCCAGCCCGTCGCGGGTTCGTTCGGACATCAGCGCGTGTTCGAACTCGGCGATCGAGCCGATGATCTGGAAAAACATCCGTCCGGCGGGTGAGGAGGTGTCGATTCCCTGATCCAGGACCACCAGGTCGACGCCGCGCTCCTGCAGCGTCTTGGACAGGTCTATGAGGTTTTCCAGCGACCGCCCGAGCCGGTCCAGCTTCGTGACAACGAGCTGATCGCCGGACCTGTTGGCCGAGAGTAGCGCTTTGTCGAGTTCGGGTCTGCGGGCGAGTTTCCCCGAGGCGGTGTCGAGGAACACCTGCTCGCAGCCGGCCGCGCGCAGGGCGTCGTGTTGGGCTTCGGGGTGCTGGTCGCGGGTTGAGACTCGTCCGTATCCGATTCGCATGCCCAAAATGTATCACCAACCCGGTTGAGCGTTACATTGGCGCGTACACGGCAAGCGTTACAAAATCGGCCCCGAGATTCCGCGGGCCACGAACTCGGAGGAGGAGTGTCTCGCTAACGATCGTTTCCAGACGCGTGGAAAATTAGTGCTGGATCGTCTGCCAATTCTTGAGCCATTCCCAGAGATTGAAAGTGGCAGTCGCACTCCCCTTGGGTTCAGGGATGGCAGCCCACCACCACTAATGATAATGAGTATCATTAGTGGTAGTCTGTGAAGCGTGAACACTTCTCCTCGAACTGCGCTGGACTCGCCGCGCCCCGCAGCTCCTTCCCCGCAACTCCCGTCGCACAGGCCCGCCGTCTGGCGGCGGCACGGCACCACGGCAATGCTGTCCGTCGGCATCGTGCTGGTTATCCTGTTCTCCGCGAGCACCGGGCCGCTGGCCACTAGCCTGCTGGAATCGGCGAAGATCATCGCCGGGCACCTGGTTCCGGGCATGGCATGGATGAGAGACGGCTCCATCACCGTCTCTCAGGACCAAGCCGTCTGGAACTTCCGCCTGCCGCGCACGCTGCTGGCAGGCGTTGCCGGGGCCTCCCTGGCCCTGGCAGGTGCGTTGTTACAGACCAACGTCCGCAACCCGCTGGCCGAGCCCTACATCCTGGGCGTCTCGGCAGGCGCCGGGGTCGGCGCGGTGCTGGCCATCGTGGCGGGATCCACCGCCGTGGCCGGGCTCAGCCTGAACGCCGCGGCCTTCCTGGGTGCCGCCGGCGCCACGGTGCTGGTGTACCTGCTGGCGAAGCAGGGCGGGGTGATCGCACCCTCCCGGTTGATCCTGGCCGGCGTGGCTCTCGGCTCACTGCTGGCTGCAATCACCAACTTCCTGACCATCACCACCGAGGCGCAGAACGTCTACAGCGTGCTGTTCTTCCTGCTCGGCAGCGTTTCCGCTGCCAGCTACGCCCAGCTGGTGTTGCCCGGAATCGCACTGGCATTGGTAGCGACCTACGCGATGACCCGCTCCCGGGCACTGAACGCCATGCTGGCCGGGGACGAGACGGCGATCGCGCTGGGCGTGAACATTACCTCCATGCGCCGGACGCTGCTGCTGTCCACAGCCCTGCTGACCGCCACCACTGTGGCGGTGTGCGGCGGGATCGGCTTCGTGGGGCTGGTGGTCCCGCATGCGGTGCGCATGATCGTAGGCTCGGACCACCGCCGGATGCTGCCGCTGGTGATCCTCGGCGGCGCATTCTTCCTGATGCTCACCGACCTGCTGGCCCGCACCGTGGCCCAACCTGCTGAGATCCCGCTGGGCATCCTCACAGCTGCAGTCGGAGCCCCTTTCTTCCTCTGGCTCATGCGCACCTCCGGCGCCGGCGCGGCGGGGGTGAACCAGTGAACGTCTCCTTTGAAAACGTCAGCGTCGAGATCGGCGGCCGGAGGATCGTGGACAACGTGTCTCTGGCGGTTCCATCCGGCACGGTGCTGGGCATCCTTGGCCCCAACGGCTGCGGCAAGTCGACGCTGCTGCGCACCCTGTACCGCGCCCAAAAGCCCTCCTCGGGTGTCGTACGCGTGGGCGGGGACGATGTCAGGAACCTGGACGGACGCGAGGTGGCTCGGCGGATCGCCGTCATGGCTCAGGAGTCCACCCAGGAATTCCCGATCACGGTCCGGGAGATGGCGATGCTGGGCCGGGTGCCGCACCAGCGCGGCTTCGGCGCCGACTCGGCCGCGGACGTCGAGCTCGTCGACACAGCCCTTCGCGAGGTAGGTGCCGCACACCTGGCCACCCGCTACTTCACCGGGCTCTCGGGAGGGGAAAAGCAGCGTGTGCTGCTGGCCCGGACCCTGGTGCAGCAGACCCCGCTGCTGGTGCTTGACGAACCCACCAACCACCTAGACATCGCCTTCCAGCTCGAACTCATGTCCTTGGCCACTTCCCGCGGACTCACGGTGCTCACCGCCCTGCATGACATGAACCTGGTTACCGAATTCTGCGACCACGTGGCCCTGCTGCGGGGAGGGGAATTGCAGGCCATTGGCCGCCCGGACGAGGTGCTGGATGAAAACGCCATCCGCACCGGATTCGGCGTGGACTCGGCCCGGATCGAGCACCCGATCACCGGCAGGCCGCTGATCGCCGTCGCCCGACTCACCCCGGGGGCACTAGAACAAGCCATCCACCACACCGAACCACTCAAGGAACACGCATGAACAACAAATCCCTGTTTCTCATTTCCGGCCTGATACTGGGCGGCACGCTGCTGGCCGGCTGCGGCCAGTCCGTCTCCGCCTCCGCTCCGGCACCAGCCGCGGACTCCGCGAAGACCATTGAAAACTGCGGCCGTACGCTGGACTTTGCCGGAGTGCCGCAGCGCGCGGTGGCGATGACCCCTGGCCAGTCCGAGATGCTGGTGCGCCTGGGGCAGGCGGAGAAGGTCGTGGCCGAGGCCCAGACCAAAGGCGGGGCACTGATGCCGGAACTCGCGAACCTCGGCATCGCCACGCAGCTGACCGAACAGGGGCCGCCCTCGAGGGAGGTGCTGCTGGGCGTTGCCCCGGACCTGGTCTATGCGCCCACCAGCTACGAGTTCACCGCCGAGCAGGGTTTCGCAAGCATCGACCAGCTCGAGGCGGCAGGCGCGCAGTCCTACATTGCCACGGCCGGCTGCGCGGAGCGCCGCGGCACCGCCGAGGTGGCAGACCTGCTCACCGACATCGAAAACCTGGGCAAGGTCTTCGAAGCACCGGATCAGGCAGCGGCCCTGGCTGCCGAGGCAAGGGACGTGCTGGATGACGTCGCGCAGCGGGTCGCCACAGTCGAGAAGCCGTCCGTGGCCGAGCTCTTCGTTGAGGGCAACACCGTTTCGGCCATCGGTGCGGGCATCGAGTACAACATGATTGAGATCGCCGGGGGCGAGAACGTATTCAGCCCCGATGACAAGGCATTCGCCCAGTTCTTCTCCTCGGTCATTTCCCCCGAGACACTGGTGGCCAAGAATCCGGAGGTCATCGTGTTCACCACTCTTGATCAGGCCCACGAGAAGGCAACCCGCGATTTCCTGCACACTAGGTTCCCGCAGCTGGACGCCGTAAAGAACGACCGCCTGGTGGCCATCGACTCCAGCGACGTCATGCCGGGCTCCTGGGGCAACATCCATGCGGTGCAGCAGATCGCCCAGGGACTGCACCCCGAGGCGTTCTAGATTCCGCAGCACCACCCAAAATGCCTTCGGGGCCAACCAAGTGGCTGGCCCCGAAGGCATTCGCGTCTCCCAATGCTCCGATGCTCCCGATGCCGGTGCTAGGTGGGCTGGGCCTGGGGCGCGCGGTGCAGGTCCGCCAGCTCGACACGGCGGTCGCAACGGGCCAGCGTCGATTCCCGGTGCGAAATCGTCACGACGGTCATGTCCCCGGCCAGCTGCTCCACAGCATCAAGCAAAAGTGCTTCGGTGGCGGCGTCCAGGGATGCGGTGGTCTCATCCAACACCAGCACGCTGGGGTCCAATAGCAACGCCCTGGCCAGCGCCATGCGGGCACGCTCTCCTCCCGAAACACCGGCCCCGGCCTCGCCGATGACCGTGTGGACGCCCTCTGGCCAGCGCCCGGCCTCCAGCCGGAGCCCGGCACGTCCCAGGGCATCCAGGGCCAATCCCTCGGTGGCCCCGGGGACTGCCAGCTGCATGTTTTCCAACAAGGTCCCGTGGAAGATCGTGGCGTCCTGCTCCACCAGGGTTACCAGCGAGCGGAAGTCGTGGAGGTCAATGGAAGCCACGTCCACGGCCGCACCGATGCGCGGAACCAGCCCGATGCTGCCGGCATCCGGGGACCACAAGCGCACCAGAAGACGCGCCAGGGTGGTCTTTCCGGATCCCGAGCGGCCCGAGATGCCCAAGTGCTCCCCGGGGGCCACCGAAAGCCAGGTGGGTTCCAGCACCGGGGTGCCGTCGCCGTAGGAGAAACACGCGCCGCGCACCTCGATGCCCAGCGGTCCCGACGGGGCGAAGGCAAGCGTCGGGGCTGCGTTCGGGCCCTCGGCAGGCATGGCGATTCCCTCCAGCACCCGCGCCGCGCTGGCACGGTGGGGCTGTAATTGGGTGAGCACCGCAACGGCCTCCATCAGCGGGGAGAGCAGCGTGAGCGTTCCAGCGACCAGGGCCGGGATCCACAACCTATCCAGTCCGGGCTGGTTCCAGGCCGCGAGGAAGACGGCGACCACGATGCCCAGCGAGCAGAGTTCGCGCACGCTGGCGGCGGCGGCTTCACGTGACTTGAGCCGCCGTTCGGCCCGGGCCACGGTCCGCGTTGCCGCCGCGAGCTGCCACTGGACCTGTGCCTGTAGCCCGAACCCGAGGATTTCCCGGGAACCGGCGAGCAGGTCAACTGCCAAGGCAGACTGATCGGATTTGGCCCGCTGCACTTCCTCGCCCAGCCGGACGTTGGCGCGCTGCCAGGGAAGGGTGAGCAGCACCAAGGCTGCAAGTCCCACCACCAGCCCGGCGGCCAGCGCCACGTCGATCCGCAGCAGCACCGCGGTTCCACCCAGCAACAGCACCACGGCCGAGGCCAACTGGGTCAGTGTGTGTGCGTAGAAGAACTCGAGCTTTTCCGTGTCCCCCATGGCGGTGGCTGCGAGCCGCCCGGTGTGCTGTCCGGCTTTGCGCGAAGGCACCCCGCGGGAAAACCCGTCAAAGAGCGCCATGCGCAACGCCGCGAGCACCCGGTATGCAATCGAGTGCGACAAATCCATCTCATGCCAGGTGAGCACCGCGCGCAGCAGCACCGCCACTGCGGCGGCGATCCACCATCGTGTGGACGCCAGCTGCCCCTCGACAAGGGCCAGTGTGACCGCATAGGACCCGGCCACCGCCAGGAAGACCAGGGCCAGGTTGTTCGCCAGGCCCACCACCCCTGTCCAGGCCAAGGCCAGGCGATGGGCGGACAGGTGCGGAAGGAGACCCCACAGGGGATCGTCCCGACGCCACGTCGTGTCGGTGTTCTGCGGGTTCATGGTCCCTCCGGGGATATGGTCGTGACGGTTTCGCTCAGGGTGCCCTCGCGCAGATGCAGTACGGTATCGGCGGCGTCCAGGGCCTCGGTGCGGTGGGCGATCATCACCACGATGCGGTGTCGGGCCTCGGCGCGCAGTGAATCCATGAGCTTGCCGGCCAGCCCCGGGTTCAGCGCCGAGGTGGGTTCATCGAGCAGCAGTACCGGGCGGTCGGCCAGGATGGCGCGGGCGACGGCGAGGCGCTGGAGCTGGCCGCCGGAGAGCGAGTGTCCGGCCTCGGCCAAGACGGTGTCCAACCCAAGAGGCCAGGACTCGAGCTCGGTGCCCAGCCCTGCCGAGGCCAGTGCGTTGCGCATCGTCTCGTCGTACACCCCGGGCCGCACCGCGGCAAGGTTTGCCCGGATGGTGCCGGGGAACAGGTAGCTGTGCTGGGAAACCACGCTCACGTCATCCGGTTGCAGGGGCCGCCCGTCCAGCAGGCATTGGCCCTCGGCGGGCAGAAACCCGAGCATGATGTCGAAGAGCGTGCTTTTCCCTGCGCCCGAGGGACCGGCCAGGGCAGTGATCCCGCCGCGGCGAATGCTGGCGGTGGCCCCGTGCATCACCCAGGGAGATTCGGGTCCGTAGCGGAAGGACACGTTCTCTAGCGTCAGGGTGTGGCCGTGGCGCCGCCGATCACCGGCCGCGGCGCCGTTCGCCGCTGCGGCATCGGCCCGGGGCTCGGAGGGTGTTGCACCCTCGGCGCCGATCGCCGCATCGATGCTACCCAGGGCGGAGATGCCCAGGTATCCGGAGTGCCACTGGCGGGCCAGGTCGCGGACGGGCCTAAAGACCTCCGAGGCGAGCATGAGCGTGAAAAAGGTGAGGGCCGGGGAGGTGCCGAGCCCCGCGGGCAGCACCCCGAGGACATCCAGGGCGGTCAGTGCCGCGGCGGCCAGCAAGCCGGCCTGGATCCCGAGGTCGGCCAGTGCGGTGTCGGCCAGCGACACCCGCATGGTGGCTACGGTGGCGCGGTGCAGCGCCTCGGAACGTTCGTCCAGCCGGGCCCGGAAGCGCGGGAGTGCATCGAGGATCTTCAGCGTGCGCATGCCCTGCAGCGCCTCAAGGAAGTCGGCACTCAACGCCTCGTAGGAATCCCAGTGCATGGCGCCGCGCCGGGCCAGGAGCCGGCCCCACAGCCGCGGGGCACCCACTGCAACCACGACGGCGGCCAGCAGCGCCGCAGCGAGCATCGGGTTAAGTATTGCCACTGCGGCCAGCAGGATCGGGCACAGGATCTGCAGCTGCAGTGCATGCGGGATGTAGGCGGTGACGTATGGTTCCACGCCGTCGGCCCCCTCGCTCAGGGCCAGGCGGCGCGCCCCGCTGCGCTCGGTGTTGTCACGCAAGCGCTCCGGACGCAGTAGCGCCGCGGCCAGGGTGGCGCGCAATTCCAGGCGCACCGCGGTGCCCAGTCCGCTAGCCAGCCGGGTCTGGACTTGCTGCAGTGCAGCCCGCAGCAGCCCGCAGCCGAACACGGCCAGCAGGTCCCGAACCACCTGCGCCGCTGAGTGCCCCTGGCCGGGCAGCAGCCCGGCCAGCGCGCCGGCCAGGAACCATGCCTGCACCCAATAGCTGGCGGAGCCCAGGCACACGATGGCGGTGAGCGCGTTCAGTCTCCGGTTGTGGCCGCGGGTCAGGGCCTTCAGGCGCTTATTGACCAACATGGGTGTTTCCTTCCGATCTCTGTGCCCGGAAACCGAGCGCGTGCAGCGTGATGAACCCGTCCCGGGTCCCAGTCCAGCCGGCTACTGGCCGGAAAGTGTGTTCCCGGCCGGTAGCCAGGGAAGAATAGAGCAGGTGCGCGGCGGCACCGGCGGCCCACCACATGGCCGCTTCGTCGGGTGCCGCGCGGGTGCGAAGGAGCAGTATCCCGTCCAACGAGTGGACCCATTCCTGTCCCGCGCATTCAAGGTGCAACCCCCTTTTGGCAATGTCTTCCTGGCCAAGGACCACGACGTCGCACCCGGCAGGTGCCGGCAGCGGGAAGGCTCCCAACAGCCGTCGCCACACGCCCCAAGGTACCCGGCGCACCGGGTGCGCGAGATTGGAAATCGGCGAGTGAATCGGCAAGCTACGCCGACGCAACAGCTCAACCGTCCCGAGCACCGCCCCTGGCGTCAGGTCGTATGCGTGCTCGGGGTGGCGGAGCCCCGGTCCGGCTGCCCAGTGCTCCACCGAAGCAACGGTGCGTGGTTGCCGCTGCGGGCATGGCTGCGGCCGACCGGCAGGCCCCGCGGCAGCCATGCCCCACTGGGCCAGGCTCGGCAGTTCATCCCCGGCGCCAACAGCCAGGGCAGTCAAGGCCAGCTCCGGTGCGGTGTCCGGCCAGCGCCCTTGCCACGCGGCGTAGTCCGGCAGCCTGGCGACGGCAGCCAGGGTTGCTGGGTCGGCAGTGAGCCACCGGCTCTTCAGCCCGCGGGAGGCCGCATGGCGGGACACACCCAGAAGCGCATAGGCGGTGTCAGCCAGCAGCAGCGGTAAGGCACGGTGGTGGTATCTGGCCGCGGTGCGCTGCGGCAGCACGCTGAAAACGAGGATGGCGCCGGCCATGGCGGGCGCGGCAGCGGTGCGGCGGTGCGTGGTGGAATCCTCCGCGTTGTAGGCGTGGATTCCCGGCGGCACGTCGCAGCCGGTGCCGCAGAGCAGATGCACCTGTACCGGATAACACGCCCCGGCCGAAGGGATCGCTCGTTGCGGGATGGTCCCCGGTGCCCCGGTGGCGGGATTCGTGTGCACACCGCGGGCTCTCCAGAGCGTGTCGAGAACCTCGGCGATCGGCACCGAGGCGTCGGCAACCGCGTGGTTTGCGCCAGCGGGGGTACCCCAGGTGTTCTGGCGGGGTCCTGGGTGCGTCATGGATCCCGGCATGTGCTCGGACCAGGCGGCGGTGAATTCCCGGCCGTGGTGCGGATTGCTATCGGGTGTCATGGTTCCTACATGTGTGGTGGCGGGGCGAGGGTGAAATCCCCCGGGGCTACCGGCGGCACGTCCCGCCAGCCGCGGGACACGGCGGCTCCGGCGACGCGCGGACACCCCAGGTAGGCGAAGGCCGCAGGGGCGTTGGGCACCAGACCGCCGACCACGACCCGCACCACGCTCAAGCCGGTCAGGGCAACGTCCTCGGTGGTCAGTTCTCGGGTGTAGACCTGGTGCCCGGCCCGGGCCAGGCTCCGGTGGACTTCCTCCATGGGCACGCCAGCCACTGTCTCGATGTCCACCAGCCCGCCGGCCGGTGCCCTGAAGCGCTCGGCCAGGGCATGCATCTGCGGGTCCAGCCACACCTGCACGTGGGCCCCGAGGTCCCGGACGGCTTCGAACTGCTCGCCGGCGTCTTGCAGGTAGCGACGGTCCGCCCGGTGTTCCAGGTAGAGGCCGCGGGCCATGAGCCCGGCCTCGACCGCCTGGAAGACCCAGCCGTCCGCGTCGGTGGTGCCCTGGGTGTAGATCCACGTGTGGACCGCCTCCAACACCGCCTTGCGGGCGGCGTCGGCCGGGTCGTTTTTGCAGGAGAATCCTGCGGCATAGAGCCCGGTGTCCGGGTCGTAGACCAGTGCGGCCATGGCCGGGGCGAATTCGCTGGGCATTTCCACTACCCAGTATTGAAGTCGGCAGCCTTCCATGTCCTGGGCCAGCCCGGGGATCGAGTCGGTGCGGATACCCCGGGTGGGGCCATCGAGATGCCACCACAATTCCAGGGCGTCGCGTTCCACGGTTTCCAGCAGGGCTCGGTCCCGCGCGTCGGCGAAGCCCTGCCCGGTGGCGATTCCGGCGTAATTCAGGTGGTGGATTCTTGGCAGCGCGGCGAAGCGCCGTTGCCGCCAGTTCAGGTAGACCAGGCTGGCGGGCAGCCAGACCTCTTGCCCGTCGACGTGTCGGCGGCAGGAGGTCCAGAGCGTTTCGGTGTCCTCGTCCAGGGTCCGGTACGGAAAGTCGGGGCGTCCCAGCTGCCAGGGGGCAAATCGGGGCAGCTCGTGCAGCGGGACGATACGGTGCCCGGCGGCCCTTGCTTGCCGGGCGTTGCCGATGAAGTGCTCGGTATCGGGGACGTCCGCCGGGATGAAGTTTCCGCAGTAGCGTTCCATGCCCTCGGCCACCGCCGCAATCCAGGCCTGGCGTTCATCGCCGAAGGTGGTGCCCAGAGACACGCGGTCGGCGGGCCAGTCGCCCAGCCAGCGGGCGTCGGAGACCTCGGCGGTCATGGAGGTGTAGGCGGGCGGTGCGTGCTCGGGGGTGAGCACCGAGCGGACCCGGCGGATGATCCCGGTGTGTTCATCCACCAGGGTATGCAGCGGTAATAGGCCAAGGTGTTCGGCTGTGGTCATGGGGATAATTCGCATTCTGCTGGGACGGGTGAATTGGTCGTGGCACGCAGCCGCGTTCGGTCGGACGGTTCCCAGGGATCGATGTCGTCGCGGAACGGGTTGAATTCACGGGTGAACGGGAGAACCTCGGAACGGTCAAGGAATTCCTGGATCCGTGCCATGAGTCCTCCGTGGCGGCGCAGCGAGGATGCGGACCCTGGCTCCAGATCGGCGGTGAGCCGGTGTCCCCACGGGCCGGTGAGAAAGCCGCTGTTTCCCGTTGCCCAGGCCTCGGCCAGCTCGAGGGCCTCGTGGGCAAAGAAATCCCGGTGCCCGGAAACCACCAACAGAGCCGTTTGGCAATTTCCATAGCGGGTGCCAAGATCCAGTTTTGGCGCCTTCCACAGCCTGTCCCATTGGCCGGGGGCGTCCGCCCCGTAGATCTTCTCGGGCATCGCGTGGGCCAACCCGCGTTCCCTGGCCTCGTGGCACCGGCGTTCAAGGTCGGGACTGGCCAGCGGCGCCCGCGATTCGGCAGCGAAACCGTGCATGTGCCACCAGCCGATCCGGTCGCGCAGGCGCGGAGACCCGTCCGGGTTCCTGGCGGTCTCAAAGAGTCCAAGGGCAGGGACCAGGGCGACCACGGCGGCGGCGCGCAACTGGTTCCCGTCGATTTCGAGGCGGCGGGCAGTCTCCAATGCGCAATGGGCATCATAGGAGGCACCGGCCAAGAACAACGGCCCGTTCAGCAGTCCCTCGCGCTCCAGGAATCGCGCGGTTTCCGCACCGTCCTGGCCCTCGGTCGCGTAGGGCCGCCACGTTCCGGTGGAACCGTAACGGCCGCGTACATCCTGGACGAGCACGTCATGGCCTTGGGCCTGCCATGCGCCTGCCTGGGCCCGATATTGCCGCCGATCATACGGCGTGCGGATCAACACCGTTCCCCGGGCCGTGTCGTGGACGGAGCGATGGTGGTCGCCAGCCAGCACGGTGCCGTCACCCAGTGCGATGTTCAGTCTCTGGGGTGAGGTGCGGGATCTGGGATTCATCGCCGTCGACCGGGATTTTCTGCCGGTTCGGCAAATCCGAGGACCGGATGTTGGCTGCTGCACAGCGTCCGGGTGTCGAGCCGCCAGAGGTTGCGCCGCAGTGCGGCAAGCTCGTCCGTGTCGTATTGCCATGCGGCGACCATGGACCGGATCCGTGCGCCAAGGAATTGGGTGGCAAGTGCGGGTAGGCCTTCGAGGGTTCCATCAGCGGGCCGTGCGGTCCCAAGCCAAACGTCCAGTTCTTCAGCGGCAACCGAGGCAGCCAGCCGGCGGCGCAGCACCTGTGAACCACTTGGGTCACCCGGGGCTAGTGCGAGTGGATCCACAAAGAGGATCTCTCCCTCGCGGTAGCACCGCAGCACGGCGGTGCCGCTGTCCGGCAGCGCGTCCAGGAGGCTACGCTCCGCCGGGGTGGTTGCCACCTGGACAACCAGGCCATGCGCCGCCACCGGTGTTCCACCGTCGTCGATGTCCTGAATGTCGAGCCCAGTCAGAGCAGTGTGGACAGACTCCCACCCGATCGTAGGGCACAGCACGGCGAGGCGTTCTCTCCCGGGGTGCGGACGCATTCTCTGGACTGCGCGGGCTTCCAGCTGTTGGCCTATTTGGCCGCGAATGGGATCCAGCATGCGCGCCGGTGCCCCGGTGGGCGTCTGCACGCGTAGGAATGTGCCGTCGGAGGAACGCACCGTGGTGTGTCCACGGAGTTCGAAATCATCTATGGCCGGGCTACTCATGGGTCCTTTCAAAATGTTGGCTCGCGGGCGCGGCACTGCGGGGTGGATGCCAGACATCCACCCCGCAGTCGAGAATGGGCGACTAGTCGAACGGGTTCTCGACGAGCGCGTTCGAGTGGGTGGCCGACAGGTGGGCCAACTGCTCGGTCTCTTCTACTTCTGCAAGTACCACGGTGTTTTCCATGGGGTTTCCTTTCGTAGGTGTTGTCATTGCCGTTCTGGCAACAAGAAGACTGTATACTTAATGAGAATCATTCTCAACTAATGCGTCATGGAGGTTCCATGAAACACGAAATGCTTGTCGTGGCGGACCAGCGGGCCCGAACGGTTGGCTTCATCGATCCCGCGACCCAAGAGATCACCGGCTGGATCCCCGGCGTGGTCCTGGCCGAACACGCCGGGATCCTGCCACTGGGCAACGGACGGTGCGCCTGGATTGACAATGCGGGCGGATCGCTCATCGTCATGGATCCCTTCGCCGCCACGGACACGGATCCCGCGGCGGCGATTGAACACCGAATTTCCGTAGCCATCCCGGGAGAGCACCTGGCCTGCGACCCCGCGGGCCGGTTCATTGCCGTCAGCACTGGCCTTGGGCAATCCTGGGAGCCGTGGAGTGACCTGCTCAGCGTCGTGGACCTGCGGGCAGCAGCGGGCCCATACTCCCGCCGGATCCGCACCCGCTCCGGCGAACCCGGCGTTGTGGTGGCAGCAACCCCTGACGGACCGCGCGCGGTCCTGCGGCACCGCGAACCCGGAGCCATCGAATCCATCTCCATCGATGCCATCCTCACCGACGGCGTACATTGCCCGCAGCTGCGCGGCGGGATCCACGAAGCGGTCGGCACCGAAGGCCACGGAGACGCCTATGATCCGGCAACGGGCACCCTGTTCGTGGCCACCGAGCGCGGCCTTGAGTGCTTCGACGTGCGTGGGCGGGTCCCCGTTCCACTGCCGATGCGTCCCTGGGAAGCGGCGGGCCGCGCCTACTTCCTGCGCCATTGCCCCCGGCGGCGCTTACTGGTTGCCGTGCTGCGCGAAGGCGGGGAGCACCCGAGCCGGTGGGATACCTGGGGCAATACGCTGTGGGTCCATAACATCGACGCCAATACCTCGCGCAGCGCACCACTGGGCGACGGGATGATCTTCCGCTTTGCCCTGACCGGCACCGCCATTGCCGTGGCCCGGATCCACCCGGATGGGGACGACCTGCGCGTCTATGACGCCGAAACCCTGCAGGAGCGCGGCCGATGGAGCCTGCCGCCGATGGACCAGGCGCCGCGTCGCGGTGCCGAACCATGGGACAACGCCGATCGCCGGGCAATCGCGGCTTCGGGCAGCGACGAATGGGTCGCGGTGACCCGGGGCGGGCACGGCGAGGTGCATCTGGTGGACACCGGGGTTCCCGGATCTGCGTTGGTCACCATGGAGGTTCCGACGCCGCTGAACGACGGCGGCCACCTGGCTTGGCTCAAACGCGCAACCACCGGTCCCGGCGACACGGTGGGACGATGATCCGGACCATGGCCGCGAAGAAGGGAAACGGCGTGGCTCCGGCCTCGTTGGACCTGAAGGAAAAGCCCCCGCTCCACGAGTACTTCCGGACCCAATTGCTGCATTGGGATTCCACACCACGCCAAGGCATGCCACAGGTCGCCGGCAGCAACGCCGTCTACACCTGGCGCAGCCCCGAGGAGGAATTCCCCGCGCTGTACCGCGTATCCGATGACTGGCTACGCCGGAGTCTGGCCCCGGGCAACCCGCCCGAACCCCCACCGGCCGGCTCCGCGCTTCCGGTGCCCGCGAACCGGGTGGTGCGCGGATTCGCCCTCGATCCCTCCGGCATGCAGGTCGCCGCCCTGCTCGGTCCGGCGGACGGCGAACTGGCCGAGATTTGGTTGCTCGCGGCGGGCACGGCGCCCGTGCCTCTGCCCGGCCCCCAATCCTGGCATGCCGCCCCGGTGTGGGCCCCGGATGGAACGTCGCTCTGGGTACTTTCCGGGAAACCCCCGGAACAAGCCATCTGGCGCTGCGCAATTGGCGCAAACGGTCCCACCGGGCCACCGGAGCCGTTTCCGTTCCCCGAGGAACTCGGAACCCCGGGCGCCGGGGAAAGGATGAGCCTGCGAATCACAGACGGATCGTTGCAGTTCACGGTGCGCATCCCCGGTCACAGATCGCGGCGCTGGATACACCGGGACGGTGGCTGGATCGGAATTACGGGTCCAGACCCGCTTCCGGTGGACGTCCCGGGGCACAAGGTTTTGGCCAGATTAAGTGGCCCGCACGGAATCGTGTTGGCCACCGAGGGGCCCGCCGGCACCGAGGTGACACGGGACGGGACAACGCTGTGGAAGCTGGAGGCAGCCGAGCAACTCACCGCACTGTCTCTCAGCACGCATCCGGACGGCGGCGCGCTGTGGGTCCAGAGCGCTTCCCCGGAACGTCCCTCGGGCGTCGTTTGCCTGGAGCTCCAGGCGGTGGCCGATGCCGCCACTCAGCAACCGCCGGGCAGGGACTCCGCCGCTTTCACGCACCATCGGCTGCTGGTCCCCGCCCGCGACGGAGTGGAGATCCCCGTGATCGTCTCGGCACGGACCTGCGACATTTCCAAGGAGCGCCCCGCATCTCCGCGGCCGCTGCTGCTTTCTTGCTACGGGGGCTTCGGGGTTGTGCACCGCACCGAGCCAGAACCCAGCGTGGCCGCGTGGATTGCCGCCGGCGGCATCCATGTGGCAGCTCAGGTACGCGGGGGCGGGGAACTGGGCCCGCAATGGCACGAGGCCGGACGAGGGGCCAACAAGTTGCGTGCCATCCACGACCTGATCGATGTGGCCCGCCACCTGGTGGTTCAGGGCTGGACGACGGTAGAGGGCCTCGCCGCCGTGGGTGCCTCCCATGGCGGCTTGGTGGTCAGTGCCTCCGCGTTGATGGAGCCCGGCGCCTTCGGCCGGGTGATTGTGGTGGCACCTTTGCTGGATACCGTCGATCTGCAGCGGCACGGGTTGGGATCCCAATGGCTCCACGAATTCGGGGCCGATGGGGGAACCACCGGGCAGCAACGCGCCACCTATTCCCCTCTCCATCTCCTGGCCGCACTGGATTCGACCGACGGGCTTCCACCCATACTGTGCTGCGTGCTCGGCAATGACGAACGGGTCGACAACACTGCAGCGGAGGAATTCGTCGCCGGGATCCGGTGCCGCGGCGGCGGTGCCTGGCTGCACAGGGAGCATGGCGGCGGTCATGCACAACGGGCCTCTGGCAGCCTGCTGGATTTCTCTGCCACCGTACTCTCGTTCGCGGCTGACCATCGGCACTGGCCGATTCGGGGTTAGTCAACGAAACCTAGCAGGCAATCCCGGCGACACGTCTATCTCCACGCCGCCGTCGAAAGTTTGGAGGTGATGCGCATCTTGACCGCCGTTCTGGCCCACGCAAATGGTCGCGCTCGAGGAATGCCATACCCCTCACGAATTTGGATCGCAACCCCATGGCCCTGATCTGTTTTCGGTCCCTCTCGCCTCTGGGATGGGAACTTATCACCCTCACCGGCGATTACACCTGGCCACGCACCAACAGGATCAAGCCCGGCAAATACAGGCGGCAGCGACGCGCATCTAAAGCTTAGCGTCGGATATTTCACTTTTTCACAAGCCACCCCTTCTTTGGCGTAGATATCAGAACCAAGTCGCTACTTCGATGATATATTCATCTCCAATAGCCTCCCTAAGCCTATTTTGGAGAACGAGCGCTGCCGCTTGCTGTCGCTCGGCTTGATTTTCCGAGGGCCATCCTGATACCGGATCAAAATTTTCAAGAAACACCTGATTCCAATTGCGAAGTTCTTCCACCAGATGCTTGGGAATCATCGGGAGTTCGCCGCCTTCAACAAAGGTGCTAGAGCCTGGGAGTGAGATCGGAGTGATCTCAGAAAATTGAGGCGTTATAACTAGTCTTTGCTTCATTTCATCGATCGGCCGGGAAACCAACCGGCCAGTAACATAGCCGGCGACTGCCGGTAAGCCGAACAAGACGGCAGACCGCACCCACAGCGGATGGATGAATACTGGTTTGATCAGCACCAGTAAACAACCGCCGGTCATGAGCAGCACAACGAGCACAGCCCCACCACGTGACAAGGCAAACTCCTTGCGATTCCCCGAACCAGCTGCGTGAAATCCCGCGGAGCTGAATCCGAGAATGAAAGTTGTAAGCACTGCCCCAACCGCGGCCATAAAAACGAGGGGATTCATGAGCTGTTAGTTTCCTACCCGGAGACTATCTCGTCCGTGACCTGCGCGCGAGCCGCAAAGAAAATGCTCCCAGAAGTATGACCAAGACGCTACCTCCCGCAAGGATCAGACTATTGAACCCGGTCTTGGCCAGTTCATCCTGGACGTGTTGTTCTGCCGGCTGTTTCTTCGCCACTGGTTCTGGTTCGTGCTTTGTGCGCTGGGCAACGGCCTTGACCACTGTTGCCGCTGGATTGCTGTCCGACTTGGTCGGTACTTCCTGCCCCGGTGTGGTGTTCAAAGATTCTGCATCGGTAGTCGGCGTGGCTTTTGGTTCTTCGCTCGGTGTGCCTAGATAACGGTTCATGAAGTCTTCAAACCATTCGGAAGCATCGGCATAGTATTCACGAAATGACTCAATGATTAGTTTCAACTCTTCAGGCGATTCAGCTGTGTCGAATGCAAAGGAAAGCGAGAGCTCAAGCAAGTGGCGGCCCTCGTCAGTGACAAAGTAAGCGTTCCACTGCTCCTCGTCCCACTCTTCGCTGCCTTCGGGTGAAAGGCGTTCAATCTCCTCGTAGAACTTCCGCTCCTCATCGGAGAGTTCAAAACCTTCATCCTCATCGATGTAATCCCAGTAATCCTGCTGGTACTCGTTGTACAGACGGTCAAACTCCTTGCCTTCCTCAGTTTTGTAAAAGGCTTCCCACTGGGATTCATCCCAATACTCACTGCCTTCGGGAATGAGGCTTTCGATTTTTTCCCACAGTTCGCGCTCCTTATCAGACACGTCGTCTTCCCACTGAGGGTAAGTAGCTTCTAACTCTTCGAGCAAGCGATTGTATTCAATACCTTCATCTGACTGCCAGAATTCTTCCCATTGCGCATCGCTCCAGTCGTCAGCGTCTTCAGGAGCGTTGTTCTCAAGCTTCTCGATAATAACTTGCTGCTCTTTGGTCAGCCCCCCGTCGATGTATCCGAAGGATTTGAGCTTGTTTTGTCGCGGAGTTTCCAGAAGTTGGGGAGCTTCGGGTACTGAAGTTTCAACCGGCGCTTGGGCAGGGGGTTCTGTCTGTGTGCTGCCGGTAGCATCTTGAGAAGAGTCTGAGGTTGGGTCCGGCGAGGTTTGCTCTGGTGCAGGCTCTGCTGAAGGAGCTGTGGTTGGCTCAACCGTCTCTAGTGTCTCGCCCGGTAGAACGGTTTCAGTCTGGGACTGCGATTCACTGGGATTTTCAGCCGGTCGCTGCTGATTGCTATTCGCCTCTTCGATGCGTGGAGCAGGCTGGTTGCTCTCTGCCGTTTCATCTAGCAGTGGGGTGTGAGAGGGGTCCGCGGATTGCGTGGGCGCGCTTGTCTGGAACGTGTGTTGCGGCTCGTGTGTATCTGGCTGAGGTGCTGCGCTTTGCACGGCGATGAGAGTCGGCGCTGTGTTCTTGGTTTCTACGGCTTGTGCCGGGGCGGCAGCAATGAGCAGTCCGGAAGCAAGGGTTGCGGAGATGAGTACTCCAGTGACGCGAGGAGGCATGTGGTTCCTGGTTCTATGCAGAAAATATCGGTGCGTCGGATGGAATTCGTAACCGTCACGACGGGTCAGAGGAGGTCTCCAAGGCCTGCCACGCATTCGGTGAATGCATGTAAAACATCAATTTAGCGTACTTATTGAGGACTGCAAAGCCCCTCATCGCCGGGCACGATGAGCGGATGATGACCGGTGACCGACCGTTGCCGGCCATTGGCGGATAGCGGACCAGATGTCTACCGAATGTCTCGCTCTGAAAATGCCCTGTACGTCAGGATCGAGTGAGACTAGATAGTTCGAAACTCCTGAAGCTGAAATAGAACGACGCTCGTTGCCTACAAAATCCTCCAGCAAACTGGCTGCATAATATCCGGGATGGTCCCATGCTCTTGGGTCGGTTAACGCCCGGATTCGTAAGGCGGTGCAGGCTGAACTGCTCCCCAGATGTTGGTTGCTGGTTTCTCAGTCCAACTTCTGGGGAGTAGTTCATTTTTGAGTGGGGGCCTTTCAGGACAGGTGGCGGTTCAACCATCCCCATAGCGGAACACTTATATGATGACCATCCCCATGATCAGCATCGGCCAACTATTGAGCCCTGCCTATAGCGTATGTCGATAGTGAGTCGAAGAGAATAAATTTCGAAAATTAATCTTATATGACGGAGGCAAGTATTTTCCTTACATGGCCCTCGGCGTAGGAGCCTGTCAGTTTGTTTGTGTAAGTCCCTAGTCACATACGTTATTTAGGGCTTCTTAGCATTTACGTCAAATAAGGCTCAATACGCTCCGGGTAAGCCATCGTCAACTGCTGCAATGCTTGCTTCCAGCCACCGGTCCCAGCGCCTTCAAGCAGATGCGACCCGGTGCCCGACCTTGGGGGCACGGCCATTCTTCGCTCCACACCCTCTGCCACATACGGATCACCGCCGGATACCGTTCTTCCCACTCCTTCTTGAGGTCCGCAAAGCGGTCCTCCGCTTCAGGGAGCGTCGCAGCGTGGTAGACCAGCTTCAGTCCGGTAGAGATTGCTGGCCAGTCAGCTTTGGACGCGTACTTGAACGAATGACGCATCAGATGCACCACGCAGGTCTGCACTACCGTTTCAGGCCACACAGCCGCCACGGAATCAGGCAGACCCTGCAGTCCGTCGCAGACCACCATGAGCACGTCTTCGGTGCCACGATTCTTGATTTCGGCAAGCACTTGCAGCCAGTACTTCGCTCCTTCCCCGCCGTCTGTAGCCCACAACCCCAAGATGTCTCGGTTGCCTTCGGTGGCCACTGCCAGCGCGACGTAGATCGGACGGTTGGCAACCTGGCTGTCACGGATTTGGACGTGGATCGCATCAATGAACACCACCGGGTAGATGAACTGCTCCCCAAATGTTGGACTGAGAAATCAGTAACCACATCTGGGGAGCTTTTCAATGCGCGCAAGAAGCACATTATCCGAGCAACAACGAGAACGACTAGTCGACCTCTTCGAGCAAGGCTTAGGTTATAAAGCAGCCTCAACTGAACTACGAGTGAAGCCAGAACCTGTTCGCCGTCTTTATCGAAGCTGGCAGCTTCATGGCAGGCTATGTCTTATGGAAAAACGCACGAAAGCCGTCTATTCATTTGAGATCAAGAAGGAAATCGTTGACCGGCATGCGACCGGCGAAACGAGGATGGATCTTGCGAAAGAGTTTAATCTCAGCTCACAAAAGTTGGTTGGGAAATGGGCTAAGCAACATCGTGAGGGTGGCGATGAAGCGCTGATGCTCAAAACTCAGGGCAGGCCCAAAGGCTCCGAAAAACCAGTGGTCTTGAGTGAAGAAGACAAATTACGTCGCGAACTCAAGCGTGTTCAAGCGGAAAACGCATACCTAAAAAAATTGCGGGACTTGAGGAACCAGGGGCACGCCTGAAAACGCTGGCGATCGCAACCCTCAAGTCGGACCACGATCTAGCTGACCTGCTCCAAGTAGCAGGGCTGGCCAGATCAACGTATTTCTACCATGCGCAACGACTTACCGAACCTGACAGGCACCAGAAGCTCAAAGAAGAAATCCAAGCAATCTTCACCGAAAGCAAACATCGGTTCGGTTACCGCCGCGTGCGAGTCGAGCTGGTGAAGATGGGTTGGAAGGTGTCGAAGAAACTGGTCTGGAAGCTGATGGATCAGCTGAACCTGAAATCCAAGGTGCGGATACGACGCAAGTACTCCTCCTACAAAGGGAAAACCAGTCATATCGCGGAGAATCTACTCAAACGTCAGTTCCAAACCAGGGTGGCGAACACCAAGTGGGTCAGTGACGTGACTGAGTTCCGGGTAGCTGGCAGAAAACTGTATCTGTCACCGATCATGGATTTGTTTGATCACTGCATCATCAGCCATACGATCTCGACTTCGCCGACAACAGCATTTACCAGTGCCAGCCTGGCCGAGGCCTTCGAATCGCAGAGACCGGCATCTGGATTGCTGGTGCACACGGACCAAGGATTTCAATATCAGCATTCGTCGTGGCGTCAATTGCTCACGAAGCACGGTGCGGTGCAATCCATGTCTCGCAAGGGTAATGTTTCGATAACTCGGTGATGGAAAATTTCTTTGGTCACCTGAAATCGGAGATGTATCACGGTGAGCACTTTGCCACCGTTGCCGATCTGACCAGGGAAATCAATGAGTATATTGACTGGTATAACCACGTCCGGTGCCAAGAACGACTGCAGGGCATGGCACCGATTGAATATCGGTGCCATGCCCTGGCAGCTTGACCCGTCTAGACTTTAATTACCTTGTCCAACTTTCGGGGACCAGTTCAAGACAGGGTCCAGAGGGCGGCTTTGCCATTCGCTCGTTGCCTTCAAAACCTTGTCGGCAATGGTAGAAATGGTTCTCTTGGGCGGTCCAGCCCGGATCCTCTTTTAGGTCCCAAACTTTGCGCCATAGCTCTACAGTTTCTTGGCCCAGGAATTCAAACGCTCGTGGACCGGTGGTATGAGCGTCACCCAGATGTGGATCTAGTTCATTGATCGCCAGGGTAGGATGCGTTGCTTCATGTGGCTGTAAAGGGGCGGCCAAGCATCATCGAGACGGTGCCCTCCCTGAGAGGGCGGCGACCACCGATCATTTCGACGGTCTAAATATCGCGGGCCTTCTCCTCGTCAATCTCATTCAGACTGGCCACCAGTGGCCCGAAGTCGAAGTGATTCGAAGGCACCGTCGCAGGAGAGAGCGTCGTGGCCTGCCCACCTAGCGCACGGATATGAAGTTCGTCGTCGGGCCTCGCGTCGGCCAGGATCATTGGCACCACACCACGCGCGGATAGCACCGCCAGCAGCCGGTATCGCACGGTGGCGCCCCCGGTAGGCTTCCGGGCAGAAAAGTGCTGCTAATCTAGGCCGCGCATTGCCTGATGCGCGACTTGTGCTCGGGCTGGAACCTGTCATTTGCGGGTGGCTGACGTATCTGCTGCGAGTCGCCGAGAGGCCGGAAAATTCTAGAAGTCACGACCTGCGTGCGGTAATTAGGAGATATTAATCTAGTGATATTCAAGTTCACCGTAAGCTATTGCTTTCAACGCCACATCCATGATTGTCAGTAACTTCTTATAAACATGTATGGATGCACTTAATAAGTGCTGAATATCGGGTTGTTCTGAATGGAATCCTCTGTGCCTTCTGGTGGGTGAGAGTTTTTGATCGACGCGTTTTTAGGTTACGTCTCCATTACTTAATTAGGTTAGCCTCATATAAGGTTATGAATCGTGGTCGCTCAGACCACAACGTAATACTTACGCGAAAGGTGACGCAGTGGGACTTCCCTCGATTCCGGGATATCGACTACCGGACGGACAGTTGCCGGAACCACGAGTGACTTGGAAGGCGGACGCACAACGTGCGGTCTTGCTAATTCATGACATGCAACGCTACTTTGTCGAGGCTTTCGACCATGAGGATCCACAGTCGCAAATCCGAGTGGCAATGAAGAATATTCTTGCTCTTCGTGATGCTGCTGATGACGCTGGGGTGCCAGTGGTATATACGGCTCAGCCGCCGAACCAAACGCCAGCAGATCGCGCACTCCTCACCGACTTTTGGGGTACAGGACTAACCGACGACGGTCGCGAAGAGATTGTCCAGGAGCTAGCACCACGAGCTGGCGATTTGGTTCTCAGCAAATGGCGTTACAGTGCATTCGCCAGGACCGACCTCCAGGAATGGATGCGACAAGCCGGGCGAGATCAATTGCTCATCACCGGTGTCTACGCGCATATCGGTTGCCTGACAACCGCCCTAGACGCATTCATGCGTGATATTCAGCCGTTTTTTGTTGCTGATGCACAAGCGGATTTTTCCTTGGAAGAACACCAAATGGCTATCAACTATGGCTACGGACGTTGCGCCTCTGTGGTCAACTCAGTATCAGTTCTCAAGCAGATTCAAGCCACATTGGTTGCGGCTCGATGAGCGACTTGGTCGCTAGACCGCTGATTGTAGTCACTGGAGCGGCCGGCGGTATAGGAAGTGCGGTGGCCACAAAGCTGAGGGATTCAGGCTACTCTGTGCTTGCCACTGACCGCACCGGTGACGATGTATTGAGCGCCGATATTAGTTCAACCGGAGGGATTAGAGAACTCGAAGCCGCCATCGAGAACCGGATTGAACGTGGACAGATTCTGGAAGGCCTGGTCAATGTGGCCGGCGTACTTCACTCGGGGAAACTTTTCGACCTTCAGTTGGAGCAGTGGGAGCACATGCAGTCGGTAAACACGACATCTGTGCTCCGAATTACACAGCTAGTAGCACGCCTCATGATCAACCAGCGAGACAGGGACCCCGGAAACAGCCGCAGTATCGTGACCGTCAGCTCCAACGCAGGACGTACTCCGCGCTACGCAATGGCTGGATATTGCGCCTCCAAGGCGGCCGCAACGATGCTGACTCGTTGTTTTTCGTTGGAACTTGCTGCCCACGGTATCCGCGCCAACGTTGTAAGCCCAGGCTCCACACGGACCGCCATGCTGATAGGAATGAACGGTGAAGCCGAAATGGACCGGGCATCGGTAGCAGGAAATCCGGCTCAATTCAGGAACGGCATCCCGCTCGGCCGGATTGCCGTTCCAGAAGATATCGCCGATACGGTGGCCTTCCTCTTATCGGGGAATGCCAAGCACTTGACCGGAATTGAACTGACAGTCGATGGTGGAGCAACTCTTTCCTAGACCCGCTGCAGTTTCACGAATCAATTTCTCTACCCTCCAAGGACTCAAGAGCATGAACGCCCAGCTTCTGGAAAACCATCATGAAGAAACCGCGGTTGAAGATCCGTCAGCCCCTACGCCCCGAACCGACGAAGCAACATTTAGGTTCGCCTCCTACGGACGAGCCTTGATTGGTCATGGCATCAAGGCGACCCTGGATGCCGAGAGGGCAAGACGTCTGGGCCTCGGTCCGGCCGCGCGCCAATTGCTTGCCGAGCAACCTCCGGGAAGTATCCTGGCTGGCGTTGTGCCGTTCGACCGCGCCGCCGACCCTTTTCTGTTTGTCCCGCAGCAGGTGGAAGACTTGCCGATGCGTGGATTAACGCATGGTGGGCAGGAAACGTCGACGGTCGCCGAAGTCGTTGGTGAGTACAACCCGCAATTCATTTGTGCAGCCGGTGCTGCCATTGACCGGATTAAAACAGGCACCGTGGAGAAAGTCGTCCTTGCTCGGTCGTTGGAAGTTTTCGCCGACAAAGAGTGGAACCCCGAATCGGTCTGGCAACGGCTGTACCAGCAGAATCCCGCCGGGCACAGTTTCACGATCGGCTTGCCTCAGGAAGAGGCAAGCATCGTCGGCAACAGCCCGGAGCTCATCGCGGGCGTGCTCCGCGGCCAGTTGACCAGCCATCCGCTGGCTGGATCAGCTCCGCGGCTCACAGACCGAACCGAGGACCAGAAGGCGGCGGCAGTTCTTGCTGGATCTGCGAAAAATCTAGCGGAACATGAGTTTGTTGTTCGGCATATTTCCACGGCGTTGCGCAGCGTCGCCAAGGACTTGATCGTGCCTTCCGGCCCAGATCTGCTGCCCACCGGTCAAATGTGGCATCTTGGAACCCTGATTCGGGCCTCTCTGTACAAAGGGCTCGGTTCCCTGGACGCCGCACTGGCCATCCACCCGACTCCTGCCATCTGCGGATCCCCTACCGCGGCCGCCCAGGCACTGATTTCAGAGTTGGAACCAGACGCCCGGGGATTCTATGGCGGACTGGTGGGATGGATGAACCGAGACGGTGAAGGCGAATGGGCGCTGCTGCTGCGCAGCGCTGTGCTCAACGGCAATCGGGCGACGTTGCATGCGGGAGCGGGAATCGTCGCAGATTCGGACCCATTCGATGAACACAGCGAGACAGCCGCGAAATTTCGAACCATGCTTTGCGCCTTGGGCGTTGACCGGGCAGGAAGCAGCTTATGAAACAACCATTGGTCGCCGATGATCCGATGCTGCACGGTGTCATTCCCTACCCTGCCGAGTTCGCCGAGCGGTATCTTGCCGATGGTTTCTGGGGCAGGCGGACGCTGGATCGAGTCCTGCGCGAAACTGCCATGCGCCGGGGAGCCCACCCTGCGGTGATCGACGAGGAACGAGTGATCAGCTACGCCGAACTGATCAGCCGCATTGATGTTTCGCAAGCCACGCTCTCTGCCCGCGGAATCAACGCTGGCGATCGAGTCATCATTCACGTGCCTAACGTGCTTGAATTCTTTGACGCCGTGTATGCGGTCATCTCGCTGGGGGCCATCCCGGTCTTCGCCGTGCATTCGCACCGCGCGAGCGAGTTGGAGCATCTGGCCCGATCTTCGGAAGCGGAGATGCTGATCACCAGCAGTCGAATCCCTGGCGTGGATCCGCAGGAATTCTGCGCAGAGCTTGCCAACCGACTGCCCTTGCTGTCTGTCGTATATGCCGAGGACTTGTACGAGCAAGGCCTGGATCTGCTGGCAGCGGGCCGGGAAGTCTCACGCGCCGGTTGTCCCCGCCCCGCTCATGCCGCGGCTTTTCTGCAACTGTCAGGTGGCACCACGGGCCGACCGAAACTGATTCCGAAAACACACCGTGATTACGCCTATTCCTTCGAGCGATCAGCGCAGATCTGCAACCTGGATGATGGCACTGTCTATCTATCCGGGATTCCGCTGGCGCATAATTTCGCGGCTAGTTCGCCAGGGTACATGGGGGTTTTCGCCACCGGTGGGACAGTGGTCTGCGCCTTGGACGGCAGCGCCGAGAGGATTTTCAGCCTCATCGCCGAGCATCGGGTCACCGTAGTGGCCGCAGTGCCACCGCTGGCCTTGGCCTGGCTCAACTCCTCCCAGAAGCATCGCTATGACCTGTCTAGCTGGCAGCTGCTGCAGGTGGGCGGCGCCAAGCTGTCCCGCGGTGTGGCCGAACGAATAACCCCGGAACTAGGCTGCGCACTGCAGCAGGTCTTCGGGATGGCGGAGGGTCTGGTCTGCTATACCCGGTTGGACGACGATCCGGAGACCGTCGTTTCCACCCAGGGCAAGCCGATGTGCGTGGCCGACGAAGTGCTGGTGCTTGACTCAGCGGGAACACCGGTACCGGACGGCACCCCCGGCAACCTCTGGGTCCGCGGTCCGTACACCTTCCGCGGCTATTACAACAACCCGCAGGCCAACGCGGAGTGCTTCACCCCGGATGGCTTCTACGGCTCCGGGGACATCGTCGTGAGAGATGCCCGTGGATATTTGACTGTGGTGGGACGGACTAAGGACGTTATCAACCGCGGAGGCGAGAAGATCAGCCCAGAGCAGATCGAGGCCGTGCTGCTGCGGAACCCCGCAGTTCACGATGTGTCAGTCGTCGGAGTGCCGGACGAGGCACTGGGCGAACGAACGCATGCCTACGTGGTACCGCGTGACCGTACGACCCCCACTCGTGCCAAGATATTGCGGGCATGGATGCGCACTGAACATCTCGCAGAACACCACATACCAGACGTCATCACCATAGTCGGCGAACTACCCAAGACCCACATTGGCAAGATCAGCCGCAATACCCTGCGCCCCGGCGCCACCTCACCGCAAGGAGAAGCATGAGCCGCCCCGAAATAACCACCGACCAGACATACGACGTTGTAGGCCTGGGATTCGGGCCGAGCAACATGGCCCTGGCCACCGCCATCCACGAGCACAATCGCGCTGCCGGGCGCGGGCTGCGTTTAAAGGCCCTGTTCCTCGACCGCGCCAGCGAGCCCGGCTGGCACAAGAACCTGCTGTTCGAGGATGCCAGCATGCAGGTGGCATTCGCCAAGGACTTGTCCAGCTTCCGCAATCCCACCAGCGAGTTGACCTTCATGAATTTCCTGCACACCCAGGGCCGGATGGAAGATTTTTTCAACCGCGGTTCCATGGCGCCGCTGCGCATCGAGTTCGTGGCGTATCTGCGATGGGCTGCCGAACAGTTGTCGGAATACGTGCGCTACTCGTCCGAAGTGGTCCGTGTGGTGCCGCGCACCAGCGGAGGGCGTATCACCGGCTATGAAGTGGATGTCGCCGACGAGTCAGGGGTGCGCACGGTGGCCGCCCGGCACGTAGTGCTCGCCGGAGGACTGCAGCCAGTCTTTCCCGCTGGCGTGCGCTCCGGGGCGCGCGTCTGGCACAGTGCCGAATTCCTGGAACGCGTCGCCGTGCTGGACACCGCGGCCGTTCGTTGCGTAGCGGTGATCGGTGGCGGGCAGAGTGCAGCCGAGGTCATCGAGCAGATGTACCACCGCTGTCCGCAAGCACAGATCCATTCGGTGATCTCCCGCTTCGGGCTGATCCCCTCCGATGCGTCGGCCTACGCCAACCGGATTTTCGACCCGATGACCGTGGACGAGCTGTACGCCGCGGATCCCCAGGTCCGCCAGGAGCTCACCGAAGCGCACCGGAACACCAACAATTCCGTGGTCAACCCCAACACTATTGCCGCACTCTACGACTTGGAGTACCGCGACAAGTGGCTGGGTGCCGAACGGCTGAATTGGCACCGAGCAGCAAGAGTGAACTCGGTACGCGAAGATTACGGAACCCCGGCAGTGCAGCTGGGCTTGGCCGAGGGGCTGGGCGACGGCAGCGGAACGCTCGAGGTTGATGTGGCGATCTTCGCCACCGGATACCGTGCCTTGGACCCGACCACGCTGCTGGGCAGCCATGCAGGAATGCTGGTGCGGGACGAACTCGGGCGACCCACGACCCGCCGCGACTACAGCGCACATACCGTTCTGCCTGATGACTCAAAGCTCTTCCTGGTGGGGCAGACCGAGCACCAGCACGGAATCTCTGCGACGCTGCTGTCCAATGTGGCAGTGCGTGCAGGGGAAATCCTCGAGTCCATCCTTGCCGCAGGCCCTGCGGCTACCCAACCGACCGCACACCGAAAGGCCCACGCATGAGCACCGCCGAACTCACCGAAGCGCGAATCCGGGCTGACCTTGGAGCCTGCGCGGGGCTGTCCGCGGACGAGGTCGAACCCGGCGATGCCCTAGCAGACCTGGGCATCGACTCGATCCGCCTAATGAACCTGGTGGAGCTCTGGCGTGCCGCCGGCGCAAATGTCGACTTCCCGCGACTGGCCGCCAGCGAACACGTCGAAGCCTTGGTCGCGGCCGTGCTGGACGCAGCCCCGGTTCGTTGACGCCCACCTCCCAGCCGAAGCTCCTCGAAGGACCGATTATGACTCTCGCCCCCGACACCGTGCGCACCGTGCCGTTGACCGACGCCCAAGCCGGTATGGTTCACGCAGAACTCGCAGCCCCCGGCTCCGCGGACTTTTCCGTCGGCGACGCCCTGGTCTTCCGTGGCCGTATCTCCGCCGCCGCCCTGGCCGATGCGGTGCAACGCACCCTGGCGGAGGTGCCGTGGCTCGGATCCCGCTTCGCCCCGGAGCACATGGCGCTAGTGCCCGGTGACGGCCCAGCCGTCCCCTCCGGGCCCCGGCTGCTGCCTCCGGGTGTGCTGCGCGGGGAGCTCACCGGCGACTCTGACCGGCAGCTGGCCGAACAGCTGCGCGCCGATTATCTACCGCACATCACCCTGGAGTCGCGGCTACTGCACGAACAACTGCTGCTGACTAGCCTGGATACGGACTTGCAGCCGGTAGCGGTGTGGGTGCTGGTCGCCCACCACGTGCTCTTCGACGGCTACGGCATCACGCTGCTCGCCCGCCGCGTGACCGAACATTACACGGCATTGGCCGCCGGGAGCCCAGTCCCGGAAACACCCTTCACGCAACCGGGCCAGGTGCTTGCCGCGGAAGTCCGTTACCACGGATCTGCCGCGGAGGAAAGTGACCGCGGCTACTGGCACGCCCGACTGGAAGGGGACGGGCAGGACTATCGCCCCACGCGGCTGGCCGGCTTGCTCGGCGCCGCCGGGCAGCGCCCCGACGCGTCCGCCGCCGCACGGCTGCGCCTGACTGGACGCCCGCTTTCCCTGGGCCGTTTCTCCGGTACGGTCCCGACTGCCTCCGAAACTACCCGGGCGACCTGGGCGGATGCCGCGATCGCCGCGCACGCCCTGTTGGCGGCCCGTCTGACCGGCGCCAGCCGCACGATCATCGGGCTACCGGCCATGAACCGCACCGGGGCTGCGGCCCTATGCGCCATTCCGACCATCAACGTGCTGCCGTTGGTGCTGGACCTGCATCCCTCTGGGACTGTGGGAGAGCTGCTAGAGTCCGTGGCCGCCGCCCGGGCCGAGCTCTCCCGGCACGGCCGGTACCGCTCAGAGCAGCTCATGCGCGATCTGCGCCTGGTCGGTTCCGGCACCACGCTGACCGGCACCGAGATCAACATCAAGGCCTTCGACGTGCCGCTGAGCGTGCCCGGCGGCTCCGTGTCGCTGTACGCCCTGTGCGAGGGGCCGGTGGACGACATCTGCCTGAATCTGCTGCCGGACCGCGAAACCGGCAAAATCGTGGCGGTGTTGACCGCGCCGGCAGGGACCTTGGCCACGGCGGACGCTGCGGTGCTGCTGGAAACCTACGGGTTGCTGCTGGAGCAGCTCGCCGCGGCGGACCCGGCAACCCGGCACGCCACGTTGGCCCTGGCGCCGGACGCCGCGTTGGCCACGCTTGCCGGACCGGCCGCGGCCGAAACCGCCCCGGCGGTGCTCGAGGAACTGTTCGCGGCGAGTGCAGCCGCCGCTCCGGAAGCCGCCGCGATCACCTGCGAGGGTGTCACGCTCAGCTACCGGGCACTGGCCGCCCGGGCCGACGCGATCGCCGCCGCCGTGCTGGCGCACGTGAACGGCGGCGCAACCGGGCGCTACGTGCTGATCGGCCTGGAGCGCGGACTGGACTACGTGGCCGCGATTCTCGGTATCGCCAAGGCCGGCGCGACCAGTGTCCCGCTGGATCCGCACGCTCCAGCGCAGCGCAACCAGCGCATCGCCGCACGGCTGGCCGGCCAAGATCCGCGAACCCCGCTCGTGCTGGCCACCGATGCGCAGGGGTGGGCCGGCTATCCGGTGCTGGATCCGTCCGTCTTGCCCGTGGCGACCGGAACGCTACCGGTAGCTGCCGTTCCCCGCTCTACGCCCAGCTACCTGCTGCATACTTCAGGCTCCACCGGGGAGCCCAAAGCCGTGGTGATTTCCCGCGAAGCCTTCTCGCACTGGGCCGGATACCACCGGCATGCCGGTTTCGTGGATGCGGCCGGGGAGAAGATCGCGCAGTCGCTGCCACTGCACTTCGACGGGGCCTGGTGCACCCTGCTCGGGGTGGCGCTGGGCCATCATGTACACCTGATCAGCCACGAAGTGGCCCGCGACCCCGAAGCGCTCGCCGTTCAGGTGCGCGAGCACGCCATGACCTGGATGGATATGACCCCGTCGTTGGCCGCACCGCTGCTTGACACGGGACTGTTCGACCCCGGAACCCCGGTACGCCGGCTCTCCATCGGCGGCGAAGGATGCAGCCAGGTGCTCTGGGAGAAGCTGCGGAACCTGAATGATCTCATCGTGGAAAATCTGTATGGCCCCACCGAATTCACCGTGGACGCGCTGGTCGCCAACGTGGCGCAGAGCCCCGATGTGGTGGTCGGCCGCCCTCTGGCAGGGCTGAAGGCAGCGGTGCTGGACTCCGCGCTGCGGCCGCTACCGGCCGGCCTGCCCGGGGAACTGTATTTGTCGGGGCCACAGGAAGCCCACGGATACCTAGGGCAGGGGGCACTGACCGCTTCCCGTTTCGTGGCAGATCCTGCCGGTGACGGCACTCGCATGTACCGCACCGGGGACCGTGCGGTTCTCGGCCACGACGGGTTGCTGCGTTTTCTGGGCCGCGATGACGGCCAGGTCAAGATCCGCGGCTACCGGATAGATGTGGGCGAGGTGGAAACGGCGCTGGCCGCGCTGCCCGGAATCGCCCACGCCGTGGTCCGGGCACGGGGAGCGCAGCTGCTGGCGTGGGTGGTTCCCTCGAATTCCGAGGCAACCATGCTGGCTGGTGACACCGAAAGGTGGCGTGCCGCGCTCTGTCTGGTCTTGCCGCCGCAGATGATTCCGCATGCGCTGACCCCCATCGATCGGCTGCCGCTGGGCAGCACGGGCAAGCTCGACGAGAGTCAGTTGCCAGATCCCCGACCGGCCAACGCCCCAGTCAGTGCCCCGGCGACCGGTCCGGAACAACGGGCCGTGGCCGCCTGCATGGCCGCGGAGCTGGGCATCCAGGTTCATGCGCTGGGTGTCGAATCGGATTTTTTCGCCGAAGGCGGGGACTCGATCACCGCGATCGCGGTGGTCTCCGCGTTGCGCCAGGCCGGCTACTCCTCCTCGGTGGGGGCAGTCTTCACTGAGCGCACCGTCGGCGGGATTGCGGCCAAAATCTCTGGGCTGGCCCCGGAGCCGGTCGCCGTGAACGAGCCGGCCGGCACGGCGGATCTGGTGCAGCTCGATGCCGCGGCCCGCAGCCGGCTTTCGGCCATGCTGAGCCAGCGCCGCCCGCGCCGCTAGGCGCGCAAGCTTCCCTACACATCTTCTGACCTCGTTGCCTTATAAACCGCAGCCCAAAGGACCCCATGATCGAACTGACCCGACAAGACGTCGAAAATTCCCACGGCCTGCCCGACACCGGGCCGGCGCCCGCCCCACGAGATGCCCAGCTGGTTTGGTGGCCTACCACCGCATTGCAGCGCGGCCTGGTGGCCCACACGCTGATGCTCCAGGACCATCCGCAGGCAACCGACCCCTACGTCGGTCAGAGCCGGGTCCAGCTGACAGGACCGTTGGACCCGGACGAGGCCCGCGCCGCCACGATGAGTCTGCTACGCCGGGTGGAAAACCTGCGTGCAGGCTTCCTGCTGGACGAGATTGGGGACCCGGTCTCCTTCGTAGAGCCGTGGGACGAGGAGCTGGCCGCCCGGGCATTCACCACCGGGCTGGAGGTCGAGGCCCTGGCAAGCGCGCAGATCGCGGCCGGGTTCGACCTGCAGGAGCCTCCGCTGCTGCGTTTCGCCCTGGTCTCGGAATCGTCCAAGTCCCATGAGTTGGTCATCACTGCGCATCATCTTGTCCTTGATGGCTGGTCCATGCCGCTGCTGCTGGGCCAGTGGCTGCGAGAGCTGGCCGCCGTACGCGGCGCCTCGGCCCCGGCCGACCTGCCCGCCGCCACTGGCAGTTACGCCGACCACCTGGGCTGGATCGCCTCCGCGGATCGAGAGGCCGCTGCCACATTTTTTGCCGAGAGCCTGGCCCATGCCGAAACCGGGCAGCGCCCGCATTTCCTGGGCGCGCAAGCGCTGGCCGGCACCAGCCAGGCGAGCGAAACCCGTGAGCTTCCCAGCTCCACCGTCGCCGCACTGAACGCCGCCGCCCGGACCCATGGATTCACGCCCGCTACCGCGCTGCGGACCGCCTGGGCCCTGGCCGCGGACTTCGCGGCCGGTACCACCGGCAACATCTTCGCCCTGCCCGTGGCCCTGCGCGATCCCTCCCGCCCGGACGCAGACACCGTCTGCGGCATGCTCACCGAGACCGTGCTCGCCGCCGGCGACTACCAGCCTGGGCAGACCCTGCTGGGCGCCGCGGTGCGCCAGCAGCAGTGGTGGAACCGCAGCCTGGAGCACCAGCACCTTGGCGTGCCGGGCATTGAGCGCGCCCTGTCCGGAACCGGCGAGTTGGCGTGGTCGCTGCTCAGTTTCGAAGCCATTGGCGCTCGGGGTCACTTCGCGCTGAATGAGCTGGAGGCCACGCTGAAGGCCACCGGCGATTCCAGCCACTATCCGGTCAACGTGCACGTGCGTGCAGGGGACAGCTGGCACCTCGAACTGGAATACGATGGGCGAGTCCCCGCGCACGTGGCAGCCACTTTGGCAGAGGCCCTGGTCCGCGGGCTCACCGCACTGGCCTTGGACGCCGAGTCCCGCATCGCCGACGTCGAGCTCATGGACCCGGCCGAGGTCACCGGCTTTGAGACCTCCGCCCGCGACTACGCCGGGCCTCAGCCACTGTTGCCCGAGCTCTTTGCCCGCCAGGTCGCCGCCGCACCGCAAGGCACCGCCTTGGTCGTCGGCGGCATGAGCTACACCTACGCGGAGCTCGATGCGTTGGCAAGGGACACCGCGGATCGTCTGGCCGGACTGCTGGCAGTCGCCACCGGCCACCGGACCTTGGCCGTGCGGTTGCCGCGCGGGATCGATATCGTGGTGGCTCACCTGGCGGCGCTGCGCAGCGCCGTGACCCTGATGGTGCTGGACAACGGATGGCCCGCCGCCCGCGTCGAGCGCGCGCTAGACCTCGCCATCCCGGCGTTGATCTGGGATGGCGAGGGTCTGCGCGCCACCGGGATGGGATCGTGCTCGGCCCCGGCGCCGTTCGCCGCGCAGGCAGCGGCTACCGCCGCCATCGTGTTCACCTCCGGATCCACCGGCGAGCCCAAGGGCGTGGCCGTGCCTCACCGCGCATTGGCCCACCTAGCCGCCCGCCAGCAGCGCGAGCTCTACCCGACGGATCGCACCCTGCAGGTGGCGCACACCTCCGCCTTCCACTTTGACGCACACTGGGATGCCTTCCTGGCGTTGTTCACCGGGCATACCCTGCATCTGCTGACCGAGGACGAGTACCTGGACCCGTTCGCGTTGGCCGACTACGTCGACGCGCACCGCATCGCCTACCTGGACTTCACCCCGACCCTGTGGAATGCGGTAATCTCCAGCGCAGCGATGACCAGACTGCCGGAAATCTGCGTGGCCGGCGGCGAGAGCTTCCCCGCCGCGCTGTGGCGGCGCATGGGACAGCTGGCCCGCGAGTCCGGTTCCGCCGTCTACAACCTGTACGGCCCCACCGAAGCCACCGTGGATGCACTTGCCGCCGCCGTGACTGACGCGCAGCAACCGGTGGTCGGCCGACCTGTAGGCGCCACCGGGGCGCTGGTCCTGGATTCCCTGCTGCGCCGGGTCGCCCCGGGCACCGTGGGCGAACTCTATCTGGCCGGTCCGCAGCTGGCCGACGGCTACCTTTCGCGCAGTGCGCTGACCGCCGCTCGTTTCACCGCCCACCCTTTCGCCCCGGGGGAGCGCCTGTACCGCACCGGCGATGCCGCGGTCCGGCGTCCGGACGGGCAGCTGGCGCTGCTCGGCCGCACCGACGCACAGATCTCCTTGCACGGCGTGCGCATCGAGCCCGGAGAAATCGAGTCCTTCCTGACCGGCCAGCACTCCGTACGCCGTGCCGTGGTGCTGAAGGTCGAGGACCCGCGGCTGGGAGAACGTCTCGCGGCCTGGGTGGTCCCGGCTGACCCGGCCGCCGTGGGCGATCCGCGGCTGGCCGCCGACTTGCGCACCGCCTGCGCCCTCAAGCTGCCGCGTGTGATGGTGCCCGCCGCGGTGGTGCTGCTGAAGTCGCTGCCGGTGACCGGTAGCGGCAAACTGGATACCCGTGCCCTGCCTGCCCCGGACTTCGGCGGTGCCTCCGCGGCTGCGCCGGCGGAATCCGGCGTAGCCGCGGAGGCGCCGGGCGCCGAACTGGCCGCGGTGACCGCGGTGGTCACTCGCGTGCTGGGCCTGTCCTGCGCACCGGATCCGGGGGAGCGATTCATGGCACTGGGAGGGGACTCGATCGCCGCGATCCAAGTCATTGCCGGGCTGCACCGTGAGGGCTACGGCTACTCCGTGGCGAAGTTGCTGGCCGCCGGGACGCTGGCGGGCATCGCCCGCGAACTTGAAGCGCGGCAGCCTGAGGCCGCGCCCGATAGCACCGACGCCACCGGCCGGCTGGCCGCCCTGGGCGCCGAACGCGCCGCAGTGCTGGCCGCCCGGGCGGCCAGCTTGGGCGCCAACGTGGTAGACGTGTGGGAACTGACCCCCACCCAGCTGGGCATGGTATTGCACCACGAGCGCGAAACCGACGGAACGTATCAGACCACCACGCGCTGGCGCATAGCCGCCGCGGACGAAGCCTCGTTGCCCGGTGCCGCGCAGATCGCCCACGCACTGGATGCGCTGGCCGCACGTCACCCCCAGCTGCGCGGCGTGATCTTCCAGCACGACCTGCCCGCCCCGCGCCTGGCTATCCTGGACCGGATGCGCTGGAAGCTGCAGGCCGCAGATTTGCGGTCCGAGCCCGATGTGTCCGCCGCGGTGGGCCGGGTCGAGGCAGCCCTGCGCGCAGAGCCGATGGACCTGGCTACCGGACCACTGGCCAGCGGAAAGCTGCTGCGCACCGCGGACAGCGCCTGGGAACTTGTCCTCTGCCTGCACCATCTGCTGGTGGATGGATGGTCCACCGCGCTGCTCACCGGCGAACTGAACACCCTGCTGGCTGGCGGCGGGTTGTCCGAACCGCGCCCGATGACCGGGTACCTTCAGTGGCTGGCCCAGTTGGAAACCAGCTCCCGGGAGCTGGAGGATGCCTGGCGTAGCGAGTTCGCCGGCTTCGGCGCACCCACTGCGCTGGCCGCGCTGACCCGCGCTGGCGAAGGCACCGTGAGCGCCACCGCCTACCTTCAGGCGCAGCCCACCGCGGAGCTTTCTGCCGCGCTTCGTGCTTCGGGGCATACCCTGGCCGACGCCGCCCAGGCCGCCTGGGCCACCGTTTTGGCCACGGTAATCGGCACAGCTGACGTAGCGCTGGGAGCCACCCGTTCCGGCCGCGATGCGGAAGTTCCGGGCATCGATGAGATGATCGGCATGTTCATCACCACCGCCCCGGTGCGTCTGCAGCCACGTCCAGGAGCCCCCTGCACGGAGCTGCTGGATGAGGCCCGCCGACAAAACACCGCGTTGGCTCGTGCAGCCCACCTGGGTATGGGCCGGATCAAGTCGGTGCTCGGAGCCGAACCCTTCGACACCTTGCTGGTTGTGGAAAACTACCCGCAACGCGGGGAAACGGGCGTTTCCGGTCTTGAGGTCACTGCGCTCGGAGGCGAGGACGGCACCAACTACCCGGTGTGCCTGACGCTGACCCCGGGGGAAGAGGTAGCTCTGGAAGTCGAGCTGGCCGGCGGAGATCTGCTAGCCGCGGCAGCGCTGGCCCAGGCCGTGCGCACCGCGCTGGCCGCACTGTCCGACGGCATCCAGCTACAACCCGAGCAGCTGGGTCTGGAGATGCTCTCCGCGCGGCTGGTTGAAGCTGCAAGAACCGAATCCGATTTTGCCGGGCCTGCCTCGGTTGACGCCGAAAATTCTTCGGTTGTCGTGTCCACCGTTGCGCAGGCTACGCGCATCGCGCTGGCTGCCCAGGCCGTTGCAGAGGTACTCCGGCTGGACTCGGTGGACCCGTCTCGGGACATCTTCGCGCTGGGGGCGGACTCCATGGCCGTCATCGCGCTGGTCGGCGCGCTGCGCGCCCGCGGACTGGTCCTTTCGCTGGGAGAGATCTATCGCAATCCGACTGCTGCCGCGCTGGCCGCGGCCGCCGCCGAGGCTTCTCCGACCCGGGTGGCCGAGCTGGCCGCCGACGGGGCATTGGAGGACACCCCGGCCTTGGCGTGGTACCGCGAACTGCTGGCAGGCACCGGGGCGGACGGCAGTGGCTTCCAGCAGCTGCGTGTGCTCAACGTGCCCGCTGGCGTCCAGGCGACCAGTCTGCAACGGGCGCTGACCATCTTGGCCGAACGCCACCCGGCCCTGCGCCTGCGGGTAGACGGTTCCGGAGCCGCGGTGCTGCCCGACGCGGCACTGCCACTGACCACGCTGGCCGCCGACTCCGGTGAGCGGCAGTTCTCCGAGGTTTTGCGCACCGCCTGCCGGGAACTGGATGAGCGGTCGGGCCGCGTGGCGGCAGCCGTGTATCGCCCGGCTGAGTCCGGCTACGGCGTGCTTGCGCTGGCCGTGCATCACGTTGCCGTGGACATCTACTCCTGGCGCCTGCTGACCGAGGATCTGCGCCGACTGGTCCAGGGCTCCCGGAACCTACCGGCCGCCTCCGCCAACCTCCGCGCCTGGGCTGCCGCCTCGCATGAGGCAGCACAGACCCTGGCCGCTGACCAAACGCTGACCAAGCGCTGGCTGTCCGTGCTGGATGCAGGGGAACTGGCACAGATGCGGTACTCGGATTCCCTGCAGCTGGGAACAGTGGCCGACACGCAGGAGGTTGTGCACACCTTGGATGCAGAGACCACGCGCAGACTGCTTGCGCTGGGCGAGGGCTGCGGCATGGACACCGTGCTACACGCCGCGGTAGTAGGCACGCTGGAAGCCGGTACCAGCGTGCTGTTGGAGGCCGAAGGCCATGGACGCCCGGCGGGCGTCCAATTCAGCGACGCCCGCGACACGGTGGAAGTCGGCAGCACCGTGGGGTGGTTCACCGCCACCTGGCCGCTGCGCCTGTCCGCCGCGGCAACCGGCGGCACCCAGAGGTTGGCACCCGAAGCCTGGGTGCGTGCGGCACGCGCCGCATCTGCCACACTGCCAACAGATACAGCCAGCTACGGGATGCTGCGCCACCTTGCCGGTCCTGCCGGCGACCAACTGGCCGCCGCGGCGGACGCTGCCAGCGCCCAGCTTCTGGTCAATTACCTGGGGCGTGAGGCCGTGTCCGAAGGCCCGTGGCAGCCGGCGGCGGACGCCGCCGCACTGGAAAGCGAGCTGGGACTGCATCGGGCGCTGCCCGCCACCCACCCGGTGGAACTGAACGGCTACGTCACCGAGGCCGTGGACGGCCCGCACCTGGTGCTGCGCTGGCAGCTGGCCGCAGCCAACGCCGCCGGTCGCGGTCTTCCGGATGCCGCACGATCCGCGCTGGTCGCCTTGTCCGGGATAGACCCGCTGGCCATTGGCACCACCGGCGCCCTGCACGACATCGTGGGGATGGCAGCCGCGGAAACCTCGCGGCTGCTAGTTGAACGCCCCGCAGCCCAGGGCGTCTGGCCGCTGACCGGGGTGCAGCAGGCCATGGCCGTGCACGCAGCCTCCGCCCCGAACGACACCTACCTGTCGCTGACCGCTCTGGAGCTGTTCGGTCCGGTGGACCCGACGACGCTGCGGAGCGCAGCGGCCGCGCTGGCCGCGGTACACCCGCAGTTGCGATCCACCGTGTACTGGCCGGAAGACGGCGCACCGGTGTTCGTCCCGCTGGCCGGGCTCACCCCGCAGGTGGCCGTGCGCCGCAGCCACGGGCTGGACCTGAAGTCCCGGCAACAGGTCGCACAGGCGGTCCGCGCCGAGCACCTGGTCCGCGGCTTCGACGTGGAAACCGGTCCGCTGCTGCGGCTGGAACTGGTCGATTTTGGAGAGCACCCGGAAACCGGTGAGCCGCACAGCCAGCTGATCCTGGCCAACCACCATTTGCTGCTCGATGGCTGGTCCATCCCGCCGCTGGTGGATGAGTTGTTCGAAAACTACGCGCGAGCCGCTGGGGGCGCCCCGGCCCCGAAGCCGGTAGCCCCTGCCGGTAGTGGCTATGACGCTTTCGCCCGTTCACTGGTCTCGCGCGACGACCAGGCCCGGGTCGCGCAATGGGGCCGGGTGTTGACGGGGGACCGTCCGGGCCACGTATTACGCCACCGCGATCCGGAGAATACCGCGCTGCCTACGATGATCGGTGTTGAGCTCGGCGCCCACGTGCACAAGGCTCTGGCCAATCGCGCCCGCAAGGCCTCGGCCACGGTGGCTGACGCGGCGAATGCCGCTTGGGCGCTGGTGCTCGGCGCACTGTTGGACACGGACGTTCCGGTTTATGGCACGGTCAGCTCCGGCCGCGCCATCGACGTGCCGGGCATGTCCGAGCTGCCGGGCATGTTCATCGACACCCTGCCGGTGGCCATGAACTTGGAACAAAAGGATTCCAAGGCGTTGTTGAGAGCCGCCCACGCAGCTGGCCAGCGGATCGTTGAATCGGCCGGAGTGCCGCTGTCGAAGATCACCGGCGCCCTGGGCCTCGGCACCCTGTTCGACACCTTGCTGGTCGTGGAGAACTATCCGCAAGCCGAGGGCAACACCCCGGACGGTGCCCCGCGCCTGGGCGAGATCCACTCTGAGGACGCCACCGAATACCCGCTATCGGTCAGTGTCTCGGTGGGCGACCTCATGGAAGTCGAAATGGAATTCGGCACTGAAATACCCGAATCCGTCGCCCGTCAGGTGCTCTCCGCCTTGGTCGTGGCCTTGGAGTGCCTGGCCCTGGGCACCGCGTTGCCGGTGCTGCGCCGCCTGCTGTCCACTCGGCTGGCTGCGGCGCGCGAGGCCCTGACCTCGGCGGGTGCCCGGCATGCCGCAGCGCACGGCGCGGACGCAGCAGCCATGAACGCGGTGACCGCCGCCTACGGGCAGGTGCTGCGCCCGCCCGTAGGCGGCACTGACAGCGACTTCTTTGCCGCCGGAGGCGACTCCATGGCCGCCATGTCCCTGCTGACCGCCCTGCGCAAGGCTGGCTACAAGGCAACGATCTCCCAGGTCTTCGCCAACCCGATCGCCGCCAATCTGGCCGCCGTGGTGCAACGTATCGCACCTGCCGCCACGGCCGTCGCTAATACTGCCGGGGATCCAGGGAAAGCTCCCGCGGCTTCTGCGCCGGCGGCGGACGCCGTCAAACCCATGATCACGCTTGACGGGGCCTCGATGGCCTCGCTGACCAATTTGTTGAAGGGAAACTAGTGACCACGCCAACTACCGAGGCCCGGAACACCAATATCCAGGACGCCGAACAGGCCGAACCGGAGATCATCGATGTGCTGCCGCTGGCCCCGTTGCAGAACGGGCTGCTCTTCCACGCGCTGGCCGACCCGGAGGCGCTGGACGTATACACCATGCAGTCCACCTACCGCTTCGCCGGGCCGGTGGACGTGCCCGCACTGCGCCAAGCCTGCGCCACCTTGCTCGAGCGTCATCCGATTCTGCGCGCCGGCTTCGCTCATGAACAGTTCGACACTCCCGTGCAGTTCATCCCCGCTTTCCTTCCACTGCCCTGGCGCCAGTTGGACCTATCGGCAGACCCGCAAGCCGTTCGCGGGCTCGAACGACTGCAGGTCGATGAGCGCCAAACGAAGTTTGAGATGAGCCGTCCACCGCTGATCCGCTTCGCCTATGCCGATCTGGGAGTCGAGGGGGGCGCCTTGGTGGTCACCAACCATCACATCTTGATCGACGGCTGGTCCGACGCACTGCTGGTCACCGAGCTGCTGCGGCACTACCGTGCCGGAGGCCGGGACGATACCCTGGGCGAGCCGACCCCGTTCCGCAGCTACCTCCAGTGGCTGGCCGAACAGGATGCCGAGGCCGCCCGGGGCGTGTGGCGCAACCTGCTGGCTGGTCTTAACGACGGCACCCTGGTCGCTCCGGAAGCGTCAGCACGTTCCGCAGTGCTGCCCGAGGTCGTTGAGATGGACCTGCCCGACGGGCTGACCGAGGCGCTGATCGCGCTGGCCCGCACCGCTAAGGTGTCGATCAACACCGTTTATTCCCTGGGCTGGTCGCTGGCGCTGCGCCGGCTCACCGGCCAGGACACCGTAGTCTTCGGCTCCACGGTCTCCGGCCGGCCTCCGGAGCTGGCAGGGGTGGATGAGATGATTGGTTTGTTCCTGAATACCGTCCCGGTGGTCACTGAGCTGGATCCGCACACCCGGGTGGATGCGCTGCTGCGCCAGGTGCAGACCCGCCAGGGTGAGAGCCTGCAGGCCCAATTCGTCGGACTGTCCACGATCCAGCAGGATGCCGGCATCGGCACCCTATTCGATACCCTCTACGTCATGCGCAATACCCCGGAGGACGACGCGGCGCTGGACAGGCTCAGCACAGACACCGGGCTGGTGGAGATCGAGGGCGGGGACGCCACTCACTACCCGCTGACCTTCATCGTGCATCCTGCCGACATCTATCGGTTGATTCTGGCTTATCAGGGAGAGCAGCTCTCGGCCGCGGCCGCGGGCTGCCTGATGGAATCGGTCATCGCCACCCTGGCCGCGCTGGCTGACCATGCGCAGTCCCCGTTGGGTACCGTGCTGGCCGCGGTCGAGGGCGAGCCGCAGTCCTCTGGGCTGGCCGGTACCGCACGGCAGCTGGGCGAGGATTCACTGGTCGCATTGCTGGAACGCACCGCTGCTGCCCACCCGCAGCGTCCTGCGCTGATCGATGGGGCGCACACCCTCACGTACGCCGAGCTGTGGGCCGAGGTCTGCTCGATCGCCGGCTGGCTGCGTGCCCAGGGCCTGGGCCCGGGCTCCACGGTGGGATTAGGCCTGCCGCGCGGGAACCGGTTCGTGGCCGCCATCTTCGCAGTGATGGCTGTCGGAGCGGCCTACATTCCCCTGGATGAGGCCTACCCGGATGCCCGTGCCGCGAAGATGTTCGCCACCGCACGTGCCGATGCGGTACTGCTGGAGCCGGGCTCATGGAGGGACACGGAGAAGCTCGCCGCCTGCGGAACCCGGGTCATGGTGCTAGATGATGCCGTGGTCGCCGGCCATGCAGGAGCTGCTCAGCTTTATCCGGACTACTCGCACGCGGACAGCGCCTACCTGATGTTCACGTCAGGCTCCACCGGCGAGCCCAAGGGTGTGTCCGTACCGCACCGGGGCTTGGTCAACATGCTGGCCAACCACCGACGCGAGATCTTCGACCCGGCTATCGCTCGGGTGCCGGACCGCCCGCTGGTTGTCGCGCATACCGTGTCCTTTGCCTTCGACATGTCTTGGGAAGAGCTGTTCTGGCTCATCGAAGGGCACACCGTGCACGTGCTGAATGAGGCGCTGCGCCGCGATGCAGCGCAGATGGTTAGCTACCTACGTGAGCATTGCGTGGACGTCATTAATGTGACTCCTTCAGTTGCCTCGGCGCTGCTGGCCGAGGGGCTGCTCCAAGCCGGGAAGCACCATCCGGCATTGGTGTTATTGGGCGGAGAAGCGGTGGGAGCCGAGGTCTGGGATGCACTGCGCGCGGACCCCGTGTCCGAGGGCTACAATCTCTATGGCCCCACCGAATACACCATCAACGCCCTGGGCGCCGGCACCGATAGCAGTGCTGTGCCGGTGGTCGGCGGGCCCATCGAAAACACCGAAGCTTACGTGCTGGACAGCGCGCTGTGTCCGGTCGCTGAGGGCGCGCCCGGCGAACTGTACTTGGCTGGAGACGGGCTGGCATATGGCTACGTGGGACGCGCTGCACTGACCGCCTCCCGCTTCGTAGCCAACCCCTATGGCACCCCGGGCACGCTGATGTACCGCACCGGGGATGTTGTCTCGCGCGATTCTTCCAGGGCGCTGCACTTCCACGGCCGCTCCGATGCCCAGATCAAGATCCGCGGCTACCGCATCGAGCCGGGGGAAGTACAGGCGGTGATCGCCGCGGATCCGCGCGTCGGCTCCTGCGCAGTGCTGGCTCGACAGATGACGCAGGGCCACATGGCGTTGATCGGATATCTGGTACCCGCCGCCGGTGCGGACACCGAGGAGGACCGCGCCGGGCTGGTGGACGCAGTGCGGGCCAGGGCCCGCCGCGAGCTGCCGGACTACATGGTCCCGAGCCACCTGGTGCTGCTCGGCAAGCTGCCGCTAACCCCGAACACGAAGCTGGATGTGGCCGCGCTGCCGCTTCCTGCCCCGATCGCGGGCAGGGCGCCGTCTGGCGGCGCGCAGACCGCGGTAGCCGAGGTGTTCTGCGCCGTACTCGGCGTGGACTCGGTGCACGGGGAGGATGACTTCTACTTGCTGGGCGGGGATTCGCTCAAGGCCATGCGTGCCGTTTCGCTACTGCGCTCGCGCTTCGAGACGACGCTGACGGTGGGCACTCTGGCAGCGGCGCCCACCGTGGAACTGCTGGCCTCCAAACTGTCCGCCGGCACCGATTCCTCCTTCGACCTGGTACTGCCGCTTGCTGGCGGCAGCGGGGCCGGCGCCCCGCTGTACTGCTTCCACCCGGCCGGTGGCCTGGGCTGGAGCTACGCCGGGTTGGCCGGGCATCTGGGCCGTGGACGCGAAATCATTGCGTTGCAGTCTCCGAGGTTCACTGGGCCGGCCCCGCAGGACATGGCTGCGTTGCGCGATTCCATGGTGCAGGCGATCCGCAATCGCCATCCGCACGGCCCGTACCACCTGCTGGGCTGGTCTTTCGGAGCACACCTGGCGCATATGGTGGCCGGTGCGCTGGAGAAGGACGGGGAACAGGTGCTCACGCTCTCGCTGCTTGATGCGGACCCGGTCACCGTGAACCCCGTCCAAGGACCGGCCCCGGAGGACGCCGCCGAGCTGGAGCAGGAAGCACTGAACTTTCTGCTGGCCGGGGCGCTGCGCGAGCTACCCCAGTGGCTCAGGAGCCCGTACCAGCGCGCGGATGTGCTGGAGTTTCTGGCAGAGGCCGAGGGAGTCTGGAGCCACTTCGCCAGCGACAAGCTGGAGGCAATCATGGACTCCTATGGCTATAGCGTCGGAGTGCTGCCCGGTGCCCGTTACGACCGGGTCCGAGCGGACACCCGACTGTATACCGCGACGATGAGCCGCCATGGGGTGGTCGCCAGCGATCCGGCACGTACCGCAGCCGGCTGGTCCGAGTACAGTGCCGGGCCCTTCGCCCAGCAGCTGATCGAGGCTGGGCACCATGAGATGACCAGCCCGGCAGCACTGAGCATCGTCGGGCCGCAGCTACGCGAAGACCTGGCCCGCACCGAAGCCGGGCACACCGGCAGCTGACCCGTCAACAGACCTACCTGACTTTCCATATAGCACAAGGAGCAAAACCATGAATCCCTTCGACCGAACCGACGGCAGTTTCCTCGTCCTGGTCAACCAGTTGAATCAGCACAGCCTCTGGCCCGACTTCGCGCAGGTCCCGGCCGGCTGGACACAGGTATTCGGCCCGTCCGAGCTGGACGCGGCCAATAACTACGTCCAGGAACACTGGACTGATATCACACCGCGGGAATCCGCCCAGTGATCCGGTGGCTGCGCCGCCATTCAATCGACCTGGGTCCGCTGCGCAGCAGCAGAGCGTTCACCCTGATTTTTTGGGGGCGTCTGGTATCCATCGCGGGGATCGGCGTGCTGAGCACTGCGATTCCGTTACAGGTTTATGCCCTGACCGGTTCGTCCGTCCACGTCGCCCTGGTCGCAACCGTCATGGGCCTGGCCGGCTTCGCGGGGGCACTGTCCGGCGGCCTGATGGCGGACCGGTTGGACCGTCGCAAGATCATCCTGGCGGCCCGCGGTTCAGCCATAGCCGGCTTCGCGCTCCTGGCAGTTAATGCCTTTGCCGCTGAGCCGATGCTGGCCGCATTCCACGTGGCCGCGGCCGTGGATGGGCTGGCTGGAGGCATCAGCGCCACCGCACTGTCCGCCACGGTGCCACGCACGGTGGAACCGATCCAGCTCCCGGCCGCGAGTGCGCTCATGGCGATCAGCATGGATTTGGGCATGGTGCTCACCCCCGCCCTGGGCGGCCTGCTATACGCAGTGATCGGCCCGGGCTGGCTGTATCTCTGGGTCATCGCCGCGAGTCTGGCCAGCATGGCCCTGCTCTGGGGACTGCCTGAACTGCAGCCGGGCATCGACGAACAGGCAGCGGCTGATCCGCAGATCCGGCAGGCCGGAACACTCGGTGCCATTCGTCGCACCTGCGCGCAGGCATGGGCCGATACCCGTGAGGGCATGGCATATGTAGCGCGCGACCGGGTGGTTGGCCCGATCATGCTGCTGGGGTTCATCCAGCTGCTGTGCGCCTCGCCGTACGTGCTGATTCCGGAGTTCGCCGAGCGCCAGCTGGGGCTGGGACCTGAAGCCGCCGGCTTGCTGTATTCAGCACCGGCAGCCGGAGCCTTGCTCGCCTCGCTGAGCAGCGGCTGGACCGGACGGGTGCGGCCCGCAGGCCGAGTGCTGCTGGTGGTACTGTGCGCTTCCAGCCTGGGCGTGCTGGCCCTGGGCCTGACCAGTTCGCTGCCATTGGCCCTGGCAGCCATGGCCTTGACTGGCGTGGGGGATGTGCTGGCCGAGATATTCCGTTATGCGATTATCGTCGGGCGCACCCCGGACCGGTTGCTCGGCCGGGTCAGCGCCGTATGGAGCGCCCAAGGTACCGTGGGTGATACCTTGGGCGGGCCCTTACTCTCGTTGCTGGCCAAGGTGTTAGGACCAGGCGGAGCGATCGCTGCAGGCGGCGCGCTAGCCGCCGGCCTCAGCGCCGTGGTGGTATTGAGTGCTCGCGAATTGCGCGCACTCCGGATCGAGTCCGAAACGCCGGAAGAGATCATTGTCCCGGAAGCTGATCCCAGCTTCCGGGGCGCTGACGGCCCATAGGCCTGCTCCGGCGTCGTCCCTGACGTTCATGAACCGAGCAGTTGCCAGGTTTCTAACCGCTCGACCGGCAGGGGCGCGGTGCAGGCCAGTGAAGCCACATGCCCGTGGCCGACGTCCACTGGCTGCAGGTACACCGGGCCGGATTCCACGCCGGGCGTGTGTACCTGGGACCACCGAGCGGGCGGGCCCAGCGGGCCGGTGGAAACCTGGAAACTGGCCGGGTCAACAGCCAGCCCCACCCCCGCCGCCTTGAGCAGGGCCTCCTTAGCTGAGAACAAGGTCAAGCGCAGAGCGTCGGGGCGCACCGCGGCACCCGCTGCGGTGCGCTCGCCGGGAGAAAGTACCGCATCATCGAACCCGGGGAATACTCCCGGAGGGTGCAGCCCCGGCCCACGTTCCACATCGACGCCCAGCAGGACATCGGCAGGCGCCACGGCCGCCATAGCCAGCTCCCTGGTACGGGACAGCGATACGGCGCGCTGCGGGTGGCGCGGTTGGCCGTGGTCTGCGACGCCGCACTTCGGGCAGTGGCGGGTAAGTTGCAGTAAACGTGAAGCGCGGGGATCGACGTGCAGTTTCCGGGCCAGCAGCAGACGCAGCAACGCCCTGGACGCGAGCAGCGCCGCGGCATCGGCAGGGTCTTTGAAGGTGCCGGCCTTGGTCGCTTCGGGGCCTAGCAATTGCGCATAGCCCCCCAGCTCGGCGACCTTGACCCGGACCTCGTCGACCGTGGCGGTGAGATAGCTCAGATGTGCAGCGGGCTGCGGGGCGGGGCGGAGATGTTCTGCGGGTTCCACACCTCCAGCCTACGGCGGATTCTGCCGCATCGGGTACGGCTCACGCGACTGATTCTCTTTCCATGCCACTTCCAGCGCGCCGAATCCAACGCGCCAAATCGCGACCGCTTGGGCCGTGGGGCTTCGGTCGACAGGACCGGGTCAATAAAGATGAATAATTACGAACACACAGTAGAACGTTTTTGAGTAAGGTGAGCCTATGATAACGTTGGCCGAGGTGATCTGCTCAGTCACCGAAGTTTTCGCTAGACTCGACGACTCCGAAGGTACTCGCACATGAAATTCACTCCACGCGCCCGCTGGGCCGCTATGGCCTTGTCTCTGTCCTTGCTCGCCACTGGCTGTGCCGCCAGTTCCAATGCCAACGGCGAGAGCGGTACTTCCGCCACCGCGGCAGCGCAGAATGTTGACGGCACTGTCATCGTTGATACCGCGTTCGGAAAGGTCAGTATCCCGTCAGACCCGCAACAAGTGGTGGCGTTGGAAGGCGGTTCCGTGCCTGCCGTTGAGGCCGGCCTGACGCCGCTGGCCACCGCCGGCGACACCTTCGACGATTCCTTCGGCAACGCGGCAGATTTCGACGCCGTGGAAAAGCTTCCGTCTATTCTTACCCCGGATGGATGGGACTACGAGCATCTCGTTGAGTTGAAGCCCGACATGATGATCGGCTTCATCCGCGGCGGTGACGATGCTTCGGAGGAACTGAGCTCCGAGAAGAAAGCCGAATTCGAAAAGCTCAACGCCATCGCACCCACCGTGCTGATCCGCACCAACGGTTCTGCCGGTACCCGCGACGCCTCGGTGGCTATGGCCGAAATTCTGGGCAACGGCGAGCAGGCCCAAGTGCAAAAGAAGGCTTACGAGGACAAGATCGCCCAGATGAAGTCCGATTACGCCAAGCAGCTGTCGGAGAATGCTTTCGCGGCCGTGGACGCCTACGAGGAGGTCACTGTTTACTCCAAGATTTCCTGGATTGGCAAGGTCCTGGATGATCTGGGGGCGCCGGCCGTCGAGGCGGTCAAGAACGAAGAAGCCGAAAATGGCGTGTTTCTTTCCTTTGAGCAACTCTCCAAGATCGACGACGCCACGGTGATCTACTACCCGCAGTACACCGACGGTGCTTCCGACGCGCTTGACACCCTCGAAGGACAAGCTACCTGGACCTCGCTGTCAGCGCTCAAGGACAAGCACGCCTTCGGTCTGACCCATTTCTTCCCAGACAACTATGGCGCCGCCCTGCGTGTGGCCGAGCAGATCGAAGAATCACTCAAGAGCCTCTAGTCCCCAAGTCCAAAGGACCTATCCATGATTATCACGACCCATGATCCGGCTTCCGGCGAACTCATCGCACCGGACGAAGAAAATCCCAAGAACGCCACGTATACGCATCCGCTCGTGCCCCGGCTAGTGACCGTCGAATCGGTGGAGCCGCTGGGAGCACGCATGGTGCGCATCCGCGTAGTCGGCGAGGACCTGAAGTCGCTTCGCAGTGTCGCAGCCGAAGACCACGTCAAGGTATTCTTTGACCGCGATGAGCAAGGCCGTGCCGTGCTGCCCACGGTGGTGGGCGACCGGTGGATTGATGGACGCTCAATGACCAGCCGAGACTACACCATCCGGGATGCCGACCCGGCGGCTGGATGGATGGACCTGGATTTCGTACTGCATGAGCACGGAGTCGCCGGACGCTGGGCGGGCACCGCGCAACCCGGCGAGCAACTGGCCCTGCTCGGCCCGCGTGGCTCCTTCCGGGTGAAGGACGTCTTCGACTGGTATGTGCTGGCCGCGGACGAAACCGCCCTGCCGGCGTTGGCCCGATGGGTTTCAGGCCTGCGCGCCGAGGCGAAGGTTTTCGCCTTCATCGAGGTCAACGACGCGGCCGATGAGATCGTACTGGACAGCCGAGCACAATTGCAGGTCAGCTGGCTGCATCGCGGCTCGTCCCCGGCAGGAAGAACCGATTTGCTGGTGCAGGCCGTGAAAGCCCAGCAACTGCCCCAGGGGGAGGGCTTCATTTGGGTGGCCGGCGAGTCGATGTCCATTAAGCCGTTGCGTCGCTACCTGAAGAACGATCTGGGGCTGGACCGCGAGAACTGGGATGTCGACGGCTACTGGCGCCGGGGCCAGACAGACCACGACCACCATCACGACGAGGACTAGCATGAGCGCCGGTCTGCGCGACCTGGCGGTGGACCGGCCGGCCCGCAAAGGCTTGCCGGTCTTCGTCGCCTGCGCCGTGGCTTTGCTGCTTGCCGTCGCCGCTAGCCTGCTCTACGGTTCCCAGCCGGTACCGGCAGTCGATGTCCTGGCCTACCTGCGCGGTCAGCAGGGAAACCTCGTTGAAGCCAACGCCTCGGTTATGGCTCTGCGAGTGCCGCGCACCGTGCTCGGCCTGGTCTGCGGCATCTCACTGGGCGTGGCCGGAGCCTTGTGCCAGGCGCACACGCGTAACCCGCTGGCCGATCCGGGCCTGCTCGGCGTAAGCTCAGGAGCGGCCGCAGGGGTGGTTCTGGCCATCAGCGTGTTCCACCTTGTTTCGCCCGCGCAATACACCGTCTTCGGCCTGCTCGGGGGGCTAGTTGCCGGCTCGATGGTGCTCGGCCTGGCCGCGCGCATTCGGCTCGCCAACGCCGCCACCAGCCTGATTCTGGCCGGCAGCATCATCACCGGAGTGTTGAATGCCGTCTCCAGCGCCGTCGTGCTGTTGGATAAGGTCACCATGGACCGCTTCCGCTACTGGACCGTCGGTTCGTTGTCCGGACGCGACGCCTCCGTGCTCTGGGACGTGGGCCCGTGGCTGGCCCTTGGGCTGCTGCTCACCGTCCTGAATACTTCCTCGCTTGACGCGCTGGCGCTGGGCGACGATGTGGCTTCCAGCTTGGGGCGCAACGTCATCCGGGACCGGCTCGTAGGCCTGCTCGCCGTGGTAGTGCTTGCCTCAGCGGCGACCGCCTCGATGGGAGCCATTGCCTTTCTCGGTCTCGCGGCCCCGCACCTGGCCAAGCGGATTGCACCTGGCGGGCTACCTGGCGCGGTGTGGCTCTCCGGAGCCCTGGGCGGAGCTATCATGCTGCTGGCCGATACCGCAGGCCGGCTGGTGCTGCCCACCGGCGAGCTGAGCGTGGGCATCATGCTGGCTATTCTCGGCGCACCCCTGTTTATTCTGATCGCGCGCAGCCCGCGCATGAGGAGAGCCGTTGACAGTCTCTGAGTTCATCCGTCCGGCGGCTCCGGCGGTGCGCGCCACCGGTCTGCATTGGCGCTCCTTGCTGTGCTGGGGCGTGTTATCCGCCGCCGGGCTGCTGCTGCTGGTCAACGCACTGGGGCTGGGGTTAGACCTGCGCCTGTGGTGGCTCGTGATCAGTGGCCAAGCCGATTCGGGAACCATGTTCTTGGTGCGCGACCTGCGGGGTCCGCGTGCCCTAGCCGCGATCGTGGTGGGCGTTGGCTTCGGTATCTCCGGTGCGGTCACCCAGGCGGTACTGCGCAATGTGCTGGCCAGTCCCGATATTATTGGGGTGACCTCGGGCGCCAGCCTTGGTGCCGTCGCCTCCATCGTCGGCTCCAACGCCGTGCCCGCCATCCTCCTGCTGGGCCCATGGCGGCTGCCGCTGTCGGCGACACTGGGCGCCCTGCTGGCCGGGGCGGTCGTCCTGGCCGTTTCCTACCGCGGTGGCATCAGCTCCTTCCGGTTGGTGCTGGTGGGGCTGGGAGTGAACGCTGGACTGGGTGCCGGGGTCAGCTGGCTACTACTGCGTGCGGAGCTGCCGGACCTAAATAGCGCCATGGTCTGGCTTACCGGAAGCCTGTCGCTGGCCACCTGGGGCCTGCTCTCCCCGGTGGCGCTGGTGGTCCTCGTGGCAGGCGCCGCGCTAATCGGGCTGTGCGCTCGGTGGCTGGATGTTCTGGCACTGGGCGACGACGCGGCCGCGGCCCTGGGTTTGCCGGTGCGTGCCGCGAGCCTGCTGATGCTGGCCCTGTCGGTGCTACTTGCCGGCGCCACGGTGTCGGTCGCTGGTCCAGTGGGTTTCATCGCCTTCGTCGCCCCACAGCTGGCCCAGCGAATGTTCGGGACGACCCATCCCACGCCCGGAAGGGCGGCGCTGACCGGTGTGGTGCTGATGCTGCTGGCGGATTTGATCGGACAGAACCTGTTTCCGGTGCTGCTGCCGGTCGGTCTGGTCACCTCCATTGCCGGCGCGCCGTTCTTGGTGTGGATCCTGGGGGTGCTTTCGCGTAAGGGGGCGCGTTGACCCCTCATCAAAGCGCCACACGAAGCCCATGCCTCATTTACTTCTGCTCGCGAAAACTCTGGCGTTCCAACGAGCAAAGGGTTCTGCTGAAGTGATGAAATAAGGACTCTGAATGAACACTCGACATCAAATCATCAAATGCTTCGCCAAAGCCACGAAACGCGAAAAGGGAATTCTTCTGGACTATCTCCGCGCGCCCACCGGCTGATCCAGAGCCAACACCAGACACCGTCTGAGCGCAGAACACCAACGGATCACCGGCTAGATACCTACACCGTCCCGCGGCGCAGGGCCAGCGAGTATCAACTGGCGTCCTTCAGGATCCTGGAACGCATCTGGCCGCTCTGCGGGGATCCTTGCGGCAAATACCTCGCCGCAACAATCTCCGAGGACATCAAATGCCGTGAACGCTTCGATGAATTCGGAAAACTCTCCGTGCTACTCACCGACGAGGTGAAAGCGGAACTGCAGTGCATGTCAGCTGCCACGATGAATCGCCATCCGAAGCAGTTTCTCGATGCTAGATAGCCATTGTCTCTTTCCGCGACTAAGGCCGGCTCAATGCTCCGCTCGGAAATTAAAGTCCGCTGCTCAGGTACTCCAATGGAGCAAGAACCCGGATTCTTTGAAGTCGATACTGTCGCACTGCGAGCATAACCTCTAAGGCGAATATCTGTACTCCGTCACGCTCACCGACGTATTCGCTGGCTGGACGGTGATTATTGCGGTGAAGAACCGCGCCTACTGCAATGTGATGGCCGGCATCCAGAGCCTTGTAGCTGGTTTGCCGTGTCCGGTGACAGGGTTCGACTTCGATAACAGCGGCGGATTTATCAATGTGCCATTCATTGAATGAGCCGAAACGAACCACCTCGCGCTGACGCGGGCCAGACCGTATAAGCACAACGATAATGTGCATGTGGAGCAATGAAATAGTGGTTGGGTGCGCAAGCACGCTTTCAGGTTCCGGTATGAAACGCGGGAAGAAATGGCGTTACTCAATGAGCCTTGGGTGTTGGTTGACCAGCGGAAGAACCATTTGTTGCCCATGGTGAACGCCAGCGGGTATGGCACCGCGAGGTCAGGGCGCAGAAAGCGGACGCATAATGCTCCGCGTACCGCTTATCAACGGATTATCGAGCTGAAGGCTATGGATGAAAGGCATACGGCAGAGCTCGCAGCGCGCGAGTATTCTTTAAATCCGGCGCTCACCAGGCGGATCGCGGAGATTCAGGGGCAGCTAATTGCCCGCTCTAAGTTCCGTAGCAATGGAACTAGTAGTGAGTTTGGCGAGCAATTTAGTTGAGGCACGGGGTTAATTTTCGTAAGCATATTGACATGAGGCAAGGCGGGTCCCCATCATGAGCTGATTGGCGGCAAGGCCCCGTTGCGATGGAACCAATTGTGATGAATTCACTAGTCAGCGGAAAACTAGCGGCTTGCCTCAAGGTCAGGCGGCCTTATATTTCCAATCGCTCAGGCCATCTACACGGGCCAGCAGCGTAATATGGTCGACTGCTCATGCTGCTACTGGCATCTTCCAAGGCTTCAAATGCTTGATAGCTCGTAATCCTCAATCGGGCGCTTCATAAATGTTTGGCAGCGCTTCTGCACTCTTAGAGGTGCGAGCAGAGATAGACGCATTCTCTTGCGCCCCATAAAGGGGAACGCTGATCGAGTCGATCAGCGTTTGGATGTCCTGCACCTTTCCCTTCCAGTACCTTTCGACCTTTGGACGTGCAGCACTGGTTTCTGTTCCTGGGCCGTTGATCAACTCCACGTAATGGTCTCGACGACTGCACAAAGCGTTTTGCAGTTCCGTGGCCTGTTCGTCAGACAGGTGAATACTGAGTAGTGATCCGTTCACTTTTTCACGCTCCTAAGCTCTCGGGCCGGTGCTCAGCCCTAAAGCTGGGCACCGGCCCGTTCGACCCACTGCCGCTACCGAGTATGGTGGCCCTATGGGTGGGGATCTGTTCTTTTCTGGGAATCTGAAGGTCAGCACCTGAGTGCGATAGCCGAACTGCCGGTGGTACCAGCTAGGTATCATGTTCCTGCTACTCGACCGGTCTGAAGCCGAACCTAGTCCGCAACGCTTCGCCGTACTATGAACTGGTCGAGCCGATCACTGAGCTGTGCTAAGAAGTCCCTATCGTCCTCAGCGAGCAGTTCTTCCAGGTAAACGAGCAACGTTTCCATGGCACTGTTCCATCAGCTCTACCTGGTAATGGACTTCGTGGACTTTCCGCGCAGAATCTTGATCTTCCGCGGCTTGGCTGACTCGGCCAGACCAATGTCCAAACTCAGTACCCCGTCGGCGTAGTTCGCGCTGATGTTCTCCGTGTCCAGGTGCTCTCCAAGGATGAATTCCCGGCTGAAATGACCCCACACTCGTTCATTGCCCAAGACGTTGCGACGTCCTTCAGGCTTAGGACGTTGAGCTCTGATGGTCATGACGTTGCGTTCAATGGCCACGTCGATGGATTCCGGGTCAATTCCTGGGAGATCGATTTCCGCGTGGAATCCTTGTTCGTCGCGCCACGCATCCATGGGCATGGCATTGACGCGTTCGGGGCTGAGCTGGGTGTTGAAAGTCCGCTGGACCAGTCGGTCGAAATCGCGCAGGACATCATTTTGCATCATCATTGTTCTTCCTTTCCTCGGCAATGTTGCTGATGGTGCACTTGGAGCCAGATCCAAAATCTATCTCCAATGATGTAGATTTTATATCACATGAATATCAGATGGCGCAAGAAGAAAGATCAATTTTTTGGAAATTTCTAAAGCTCATGCCCTACCAGGTGAAGATAACTATTCGATCTCCTATGCGGCGGGTACGGTCGGGTTGAGTGTGCAGTCGTTGAGGCTCTATGAGTCACGGGGGTTGGTGGTTCCTCGGCGCACCAACGGAGGTACTCGAAAGTACTCGCGGGTGGATTTGGCGCGTATTGGAAGGATAGTTGAGCTGCTTGGTGAGGGGTTGAATTTGGCTGGAATAGAGAGAGTGCTGATCTTGGAAGAGGAGAACCGCCTTTTGCGCGCAAGGCTCTCGAAACGGTAGGGGCGTACCTGTCAGACGGGTTTGTCCCAGCGCAGGTATTCACGGCAATATTGCCTGTGCGCAAGTTGTATTTCGTGCTGACGCAATTGCGCACAGTTTATTCACGCTGCGTGCATACTATAGTCGCCTGGCGGCTCGTTCGCGCTTCGCGTGATCCACGCTTGGCGTGTTTTACCTTGCAGGAGAGCGTGGTTTGCGCCAGTATCGGGTCCAACAGCGAGCTCTCTACAGTCCCCGGGCTACCGCTACGCCAACCGCAATCCACGAGCGTTATGTGGCAGGACGCAGTGCGTCATAGCGAAGCGCGCCGCCCGCGAAGGCTGGACAAAACGGAATGCTTGCCACATCACGTGCGCACACCACAAGCTCTTCAATCAGGGCTAACTCGTACCCCTTCAGAAGAGCCGCACGTTCAAACGCAGGATGCTGCACTTCTGGACTGATGACTTGTTTATCCATTGAAACCCGGAGGGCTTAGCCCCTGATCTTGACCGAGCCACCAAACATATCTTTCACGGGCCAACCGTGCACCAAGGAAAAACCCGCCTAGCCGATGTCTCCATCTCTAAATATGAGTAGAGGGTACCCCCAGTGAATGGGGCACCCTCTGGATATAGCTTTTGAGAATCTAAGGCTGAGTTGCTCGAATCGCGTCAGTAATGGACGCACCAGGATGCTGACGGCGATATTCCTTCAGTTCCCGAGGATCAACCTTCTTCGTGATCTCCACGGAGGCATCATACTTCTCTCCGAAAAAGGCCCAGAGCATCACGCCACACGCCGCGAAAATCAAAGCAACAAAGATGTTGCTGAAGGCAAAATACGCCACCGCAGCAAGTGCAACGCACAGCAGGGTCAGAACAGGCCTAATATAATTCTTCATGGAACTCACTCCTTAAGTACACGCAGTTTTAATGGCAGCAATACCCAACAGCTCAGCTCCTAGAGCGGCTGCAGCTCCACCTAAAGCTTGAAGTTTCTCATAGGAGAAGCTAGCTCCCCTCTCGGTCAGGCTGTATGTGAGTCATCCAAGACCCACCACTGACAGAAGGAAACACCATGAGCACCATCGGCGTCACTCGCGAAGAAATCAGGGAATACGTCCACCAGTACAACCTCCAGCCCCACGGCACTCGCACCGTCTGGCTCACACAACAGCCCTTCTCCAAAGCCACGTTCTACCGATGGAACCCCTTGTGTTCGAAGGCGACCTCGACCGCAACCTAGTTCCACGAGATCATGGAAGGATGAACACCACCCCGAGCCAACGTTCAGCCCTAGAATCAGCACGAGCCAAAGAACAAGCAGAACAGCAAGCTGAACTCGCTGCACTGCGTGAACGTGTCCGCCAGCTCGAAGGAACCAATGAGGCCCTGGGAAAAGCTATCGGGCTCTTGCACACGCTGAACGAGCAAGGGCCCGCCGCATCGAAGACGAACGAACAGAAGAATTCCTCGCCGCGGAAAACGAACTCGTCCGAACCTTAAAGAACCTGACGGGTTCGCAACGCCAGGCCTTGAAAATTTCCGGGATCTCCCGTTCAACCTGGCACTACCGAATCAGCCCACGACCGAAAACACCGAATCCTGTTCATCAAGCCGACCGCGCTTATTCAACTAGGATCAGCCCGGCTGATCGTGAACGCATCAAAGAGCGAATCCTTGCCGGCTGGGCTCGAGACAACTCTGTGGACCATTCCTTCGCCACGGCCTGGGATGAAGGCCTCATGCTCGGTTCCCGACGCGCGTGGTGGCGTATTGCCGCGCAGCTAGAAGAGCAGATGTTGCGGCCACAGGTACCAACCCGGAAACAAAACCGCAGGACGAGAGGGGAAAAACCTGTTTTGAAGGCCACCGGACCGGGACAGATCTGGAGCTGGGACATTACTGATCTGTATTCGCCATATAAGAACTGCGTGTTCAAGGCCTATTCGATCATGGATATTTTCTCCCGGCAGATCGTAGGTTACCGGGTGGAGGAGCGCGAAGCGGACCATATGGCCGTGGAGATGTTCGAGCAGGCCTTCAAGGACTATGATGTGCCGCAAGTGGTACACGCTGACTCGGGGCCTGCAATGAAGTCCAACGCGCTGAAAAACGCGTTAGAGGCCCGACATGTGCGGCTGAGCCATAACAGGCCCAATGTGTCTAATGACAATCCGTTCAGCGAATCGGGATTCCGTACGATGAAGTATCGCCCGGGATATCCAAAAGTCTTCGTCTCGGTTGAGGACGCTCGGGCTTACCTGAATGGGTATGTCCCTTGGTACAACTGTGAGACTTGTTCTAGCTGGTCTGGGACTGGCTGGCAGGATGGGTACCAGCCACTCCGTCTGATAGATGTGACTCATGGTACAACTGACCCGAAGGTGTCATCTTATGGACTTGTCCGTTTATCGAGTGTGGAGCGGCCGGTACCTGTCCGGCCCACCTCGGTAGCCTGATTAGAAGATTGTCCGCCCTTGCGGGGGCGTGACTCGTCACAGTTCTGTTCCGTAGTGATCCTACCCGGACTGGTACCGGCCGTTCACGGCTACCAACCAAGTCCAGCTCAGGAAAGTACAGTAACCGCATTGTCTATCGTCGCTTATAGCCACCCATTTGTCGTGGGTGTCGACACTCACGTACGCAACCACGTCTATGCCATTGTGAACGCCTCAAATGGAGCATTACTCGAAACCCGACAATTTCCCACCACAGGGTCAGGCATCAACAGGGCCATCAAATGGGTGGCTCGCCGCACCGAAGGCAATGCTGATAGCCTCTGGGTAATCGAGGGCGCAGCATCTTACGGCGCCATTCTGGCCGGCACCGTGGCCACCCACGGTTTCTCTGTCGCTGAAGCACCACGTATGGATGCGAAAAAGAATCGAGGCGTCGGCAAATCAGACGCTTTGGACTGAACCGTCCCGGAAATCATGCCGCCGTGTTATGTGCGGCAGCGTCGGGTAACGAGCCTGTCATTTCATCATAGTAGGCACGCTCAAATTCCTCGGGAGTTTGGTGATCCAGCGAGGAATGCAAGCGATCATTGTTGTACCAAAAGACCCAGTCGAAGACGACCTCAACGACATCTGATTCGGTCTTCAACGCACCACTGCGGAAGGGAGAACCCTTGGCCACGGCTTCATTCTTGAATAATCCCATGACCGTTTCGGCAGCCGCATTGTCGTACGCATCCCCGACACTGCCAATCGACGGAACCAGCCCCTCAATTTCTAAGGTGTCGGTGTAACGGATCGAGGTATATTGCGAGCCAGCGTCCGAATGATGTAGAAGCCCCTTGTCAACTGGTCTTTTGGTGTGTTTTCGGCGCCATAAAGCCATCTTCAAGCGCTGTTCCACGAAGGCGGTGT
>NZ_NRGV01000057.1:0-1201 GCF_002332385.1 Glutamicibacter sp. BW80
TCCTCAGGAAAAAGCCTGGTCGAGGTTTCAGAATCACTGGGAATCAACGAAGGCACCCTTGGGAACTGGGTTCGCGCCTACCGAACCGAGCATCCAGAGACCGAAACCGAGGAACGCGGACCGGTGGAATGGGCCCAGCACGAGAAGCTGCGCCGGGAATTGGCGGAGGTGAAACGGGAGAACGAATTTTTAAAAGATGTCAGCGCCTATTTCGCCTCGAAGGGCAAGAAATAAACGCGATCTTCCGATTCATCAAGGAACACAGCGCGAAGTATCCGGTGAACTGGATGTGCCAGCAGCTAGAGGTCTCGCGCGCTTCGTATTACCGGTGGTTGAACCCGTCCACTGAGCTCAGCGAAGCCAAGGCCCTGCGGGCTATGCGCACCGTTCTGGTCCTGACCGAGTACGAGGCTTCTAACGGGGTGGCCGGTGCCGGCCAATTAGTGGATTTGATTCGCAACAACCACAAGCAGTACGTGCCGAAATCCACGGTGTTGTCGATCATGAACGAGCACGGGCTCAAGGCTAAGCGAGTGAGTGCTTTCAAAGTCACCACGGTGCATGACCAGCAAGCCAGGACCGCTCATATCAAGAATCATATGGTCGATAAGCTCGGCCGCCGTGATTTTCGTTCGTCCCGACCTGGAACCAAGTTGGTGGGCGATATTACCTACTTGCGAACCGGTGAAGGGTGGCTGTATCTGGCGACGGTGATCGACTTGTATTCACGTCAGATCGTTGGGTGGTCAATGGGTGCGAACATGCAAACGCAACTGGTTATCGATGCGATGCAGCTCGCGATGTCGCGTGGTTTCATCAGCGCTGGGACTGTTTTTCATTCAGACCGCGGAACTCAGTACACGTCAGATGCATTTCAAGCGTGGTGCTCTGAGAATGGTGTGCGGCAGTCAATGGGCCGTACCGGAGTGTGTTGGGACAATGCCGTTGCTGAGTCGGCGTTCTCGACGATCAAGAACGAGATGTACCATCATCGGGCGTTTACGAGCCGGGTTGCGGCGCGTACCGCGGTTATGGAGTTCATTGAGATTTGGTACAACAGGAAGCGTCCGCATACGACTAATGGCGGGTTGAGTCCTCAGATGTTGCTCGACTGGTATTGGGAGCAGAATTCTTTGGCTCTCGCGGCCTGAGTTTAATAAGAAAAAATCAAAGTTCGTGTCTCAGAAACTTGACCAGCTCA
>NZ_NRGV01000058.1:0-23934 GCF_002332385.1 Glutamicibacter sp. BW80
CAGAAACTTGACCAGCTCACACCCTTGGCCACCTGTAGCGGTTGAAGAAACCGACTGGGAATCCCTCTATGCCGAAGCAGCAAATGGACTCAACGTAGCCGCTGATGTCATCTCCGCCGTTCAATGGGTCAACGAATTCATCGCCCAGATCGATCACGCCCCATCTACCACTTCTAACCCCCATTCTTCATCAACTGGGCCCAACCATTGAGCCGTGATGATGCGAAGCTCTCTCACTACCGCAGTAGACTTCGAGACTTGGTGTCCAATTTGTCCCAGTTCTACGTGGAGCTCATTCAACCGCATACACCTGGCTCATTTACAAGGTGGCGGCCCTTCGAATTGCACTGCCCGTTGATCTGAACCACCCGCAACACGGCATGGGCCGTTTGCGGTGGGCAGGCCACGCCAACGCTCGAACGGCAAAAATCTCTGGAACACAAAGAAAGCCGCTGCATCATCGGCCTTCCAAGCGATGATGCAGCGGCTATTTTTTCCAGCGCTGCGCCGGCGCCAGATCCCACTCCGGATCCAGGCCAACGCGCACCGTGAAGATACTATTGTTGCCTTGTACCTGCCGGTTCAACGTCCTAAGCAACCATGCGGGCTGGCTTGCCTTGCACTTGTGCCCTAAACGCTGGCGAACAGCTACCTGCGTCCGGCCATGGGAGCTCCTTTCGATGCGGCATTTTCAAGGGCGGCTAGCGCCGCCTGCGTTGCGTGCAGGATCAACAGGGCGGTGGTTACCGTGCCTACTCCCCCGGGCACCGGGCTCATCGCCCGGACCAGTGGCTGCACCGACTCCGCGTGAACATCGCCTACCAGCTGGCCATCCTCGGTGACATTGGTGCCCACATCGATGACTACCGACGAATCGCTGACCTCGTTGCCGGTGAGCAGGTTCGCCCGGCCAACCGCCACAACGGTCACCGCCGCGCCCCTGGTAATCTCGGCGAGATTGGTGGTTCGAGAATGGCAGATGCTCACCGTTGCGTCGCGCTGCAGCAAGAGCTGGGCGAGCGGTTTGCCCACCACCGCGGAACGGCCCACCACCGCAACGTGCTCTCCGGCGAGTGGGACTTGATAGTGTTCGAGGATTTCGATGACCGAACGTGCCGTAGCCGGCGCAAAGGCCGGCTGGCCCACGCTGAGCCTGCCCAGGCTCAGCGGGTTGGCTCCATCAATATCCTTGGCCGGGTCAATCAGCTGCACCAGGGAGGCCGGGTCAACCGATTCGGGCAGCGGCGTCTGCAGAATGATGCCGTACACCTTCTCGTCTGCGTTCAAGGCACGGATCGCTTGGGCAATCTCCGACTGGGTGCCGGTGGCCAAGTCGAGCACCTGGCAGTGAACTCCGAGCCGTTCGGCGGCGCGTTCAATGGAGCGCACATACCAGGACGTTGCCTCGTTGTCGGTTGCGAGCACCACCGCCACCCGGGCGGTGATCCCTTCGCTCGCCAGCCGCGAAACGAGTTGGCCGGTGCGTTCACGGATGGCTGCGGCCACCGGCTGTCCGGCGAGGCGTTGCGCGGTCATGCAGCCACCACCAAGCGGACCTGCGCGCTGAGTGCTTCTGCCGCCACGATCGCGTCGGCGGCTTGGCTGGCCACGAGGCTCAAGCGTTCGCGCTGTTCGGCTTCCTGTATTGCCGCAATATTCATTTCCAGCGTCACCAGCGCGGTACCCAGGGCGGCTCGCGCCGCTTCGGCGGCGGCAGCCACATCGCTGATCACCGATCGGTTTCCGATCTCGACCAAACGCTGGGCGAGCTCAATGACCACCGCGGAGGATTCAACGGTTGAGACCAACGGTGCGGCCGCGGCAATGGTGGCGCTTTGTATGGCCGCGGTGCGCGCTGCCTGTTGCTCTTCATCCTCCTTGGGCATCCTGTATGCATCGCCTAAGGCCCCGAACAATCGTTCGTCTTCCTGCGCCTCGAACAGCGCCGAACGCATCAGTACGCGTGCGTGTTTGGCGATCGGCTGAGCTTTGTCCTCGACCTCTCGGAATCGCGGTCCGGAGGTAAACTCGGCAACCATGGACACCAGCGCGGCGCCCTGGGCGGCGTGCAAGGCCGCGGCAGCACCTCCCCCCCCGGAGTAGGCGCCTTAGAAGCGAGCCGTTCAAGGTAGCTGGTGATTGTTTCATTGGAGATCATTGGGTTTTACCCTCGCTCAGAATGCTTGGCTGTGGATCCCTAGGCCAACCGGAGAGAAGATTTTGCGTCTGGGTCGGAGCCGCAAGCAAGTGCAGCGCCGGCCATTTGTGACGGTTATTCGTATGGCCTCAAGACCGTTGGATTTCGCGCGAATCAAGTGCCTCCTTGGGGCCCAGCACAAAATCTTCATTTAGTATCCAATTGGTATATCAGGTTACCTTGAAGCCTAAAACACATTCCGAATGCAGGTCAAGAGTTTTTGATCCTCTCTGGAAAAGAAAAGTTAGCAAGGATACGGTGAGCCATCCGCAAACCCTGAACATATGAGAGCAGCAGTGAACTGTCTGGTCGATATTTATGATGTCGTACCGGTAATCGGTGAGCCCATCAGCCAATCAATAGCCGGGCGCAAAGCGATATCTGCTCGTCGGGGATTTCGTTAGCGCGCACCCGCTTACGGCGGATGCGCGCTTCCTACCCGTCCGCCCGGTGCTACTGCCGAGGGACAGCGAATTCGACCCCTGATCCAGGTGCTCCGGGTTGCGCGACAAGGACACCCAGCTTGCCGCGTCCGTGTAGAACCGTGATCGTCAGTTTTACAGGGCTGTCCTCGGAGACCACGCATTCAACGTTCATCTGCTGCGAGTACCGTGAACTCGACGAGCAGTTCTGTCCGAAGCTAGCCCAACCCCAGTAGCGGCGGTCCATCTTCATGCTGAACTCAAAGGTCTCTCCGGGCGCTACAGCTCCGGGGACGACTGTGAAAACATACTGCGGTAAGAAGCGGTCGCTAACTCGTTCCACCGACACGTCAAAACTCGATGTCGATTCGGGCTCTTCTGGATCAACCGGTTCTTCGGATGGATCCGGTGTCGGCTCGACCGTTGGGTCCGCCGTAGGTTCCAGCGAAGGCTCCACAGTCGGATCAAGCGTTGGTTCCGATGTAGGTTCCAGCGAAGTCCCCACAGTCGGATCAAGCGTTGGTACAAGCGAAGGCTCGACCGAAGGCTCCACCGTCGGCTCAACCGTAGGCACTGGCGTTGGCTCCGATGTAGGTTCCAGCGAAGGCTCGACCGAAGGTTCCGCCGTAGGTTCCGGTGAAGGCTCCACCGTAGGCACTGGCGTTGGTTCCGATGTAGGTTCCAGCGAAGGCTCCACAGTCGGATCAAGCGTTGGTTCCGGCGAAGGCTCCACCGTCGGCTCAACCGTAGGCACTGGCGTTGGTTCCGATGTAGGTTCCAGCGAAGGCTCGACCGTAGGTTCCGGCGAAGGCTCGACCGTAGGTTCCGGCGAAGGCTCCGGCGTTGGTTCCGATGTAGGTTCCAGCGAAGGCTCGACCGTAGGTTCCGGCGAAGGCTCCACCGTCGGCTCAACCGTAGGCTCCGGCGTTGGTTCAACCGTAGGCGCAGAAGCCGGAAGATCGGACGCTTCTTCTACAGGAGGCATTGTAGGAGTGCCCGGACTACCCAAATTCAAAGGATAGTCAGCAATGGCGTTATCGGGGAGATCCGATCGCTGGCCCTCGGGGCTCTGCAGAGGCAAGCGCATTTGGCTGTCGTCCAGCCCCTCCCGGCCCTCCGATTCAGGTGTGGCGGACTCAAATGACACGAGATCCATGAGGATGTCCTCCAATGCGGAGGGCGCATCGATCGGATCTACATTATCCGGCTCTTGTTCAACGGACCGCTCCTGAGGCAATGCAACGGGTGCTGTTGAACGGTCGTCAAATAGTGGCGTCAAAATACCGACCGCTGAAGCGGCCACCGCCAGCGCAGCTAGGCCAGCTCCCACTCCAGCTGCAACTGCCGAAGCACTCACGGTTCCCGTCACCACAGCTGCAGCCCCGGAACCGGCAGTCGATACTGCAACCGAGGAACCACCAGTAGCGGCGGTAATTCCGCCGCCGAGTTGCGCCAGTCCCCCTGACGCTGAAATACCTAAGACAGTGGTTCCCCCAACGAACAATGGCAGCACCACGCTGCGCATGGGCGCGCCGATGTTTTTAAGCTCGCCGTAAACAAGCGAACAGTCTGGGCAATTCTTAAGGTGCGACTTCAGGGATCGAGTGGCCTTGGGACTCAAGTTATTTCGAATAAACGCGGGAAGCTGCTTGCGCGCAGACGCGCAGTCGGCAACGAGGCCTGCATGTTCTTTGAGGTGGGCAGCAAGGTAAGACTCACGTAGCCCCTCACGGGCTCTAACGGCCAACGCAGACGCTGCGTTGGGAGTGATACCAAGAATCGTCGCGATCTCGCGGGGAGGAAGCCCATCGACTTCGTTATGCCACAAAACTGCACGCCATCGCTCCGGCAGCGATTTGAAAGCGCGGATAACGATCTTTGATTCGGCGCGCCGCATGACTTCGTCAGCATCCGGGGTTTCACTCGCGAACTCTGCGATCTCATCGATGTCGGCTTCACGCCGCGCAGCTCTGTTTCTAGAGAAGGCCTCCCTGGAAACCGAGGTCAACAGATACGCGCGGAAGAATTCGGTCGGCCCGGACCCATGCTTGAGGCTTGCGAAAACTCTCAAAAAAGCTTCGGACACAATATCCTCTGCTTCAGACGGATTATCGGTATGCCGATAGGCAACTGCCAGCGCAACTTGCTTGTGGCGCTGGTACAGCCGCTCTTGGCACACCCGGCTTCCAACGCGTGCGCCCTGAATCAGTTCCGAATCGCTAGCCCCCGCAATTTCGGCTCCCGAATCAATTGCCATAAAGTCCCCATACTTCGAAAACGATGCGTCCACTAACCGAATTCACCCCGGCGGATTTTTCAAAACCTCGCACTTATCCAGTTAATATTTGTAGACCCTATCACCAAGAAGGACCAAGGGGCTCCAAACAGACCATCCGTTCCGATATTCACAGGATCTCAACAGATCCCAACCAGTGGTTGCTCTTTATTGCTCCAGTGACTGAACGGCTTGCGCCCCAAGCAGCAAGCCATTCAGTCGCCGACGCGAACGGCGTGAATTCGAGTCCCCCAAGCACCCGGTTCATCGCCTCTACACGTTAAGAGTCCCCAACCACCGAATCATGACGCGAGTTTAGGCAAGTTCTTTTAATTTTGTTTTGCATCGGGACATCGGTAACTGTTCTGTATCAACACATCGGTAGCGCTTCCCACCACTTTTACCCCCGCTTGTCGAAACAGGCAGCCTCCCAAGTTCTAGAGTCTAGGCAGGTTGTCAAACTGGAAGATCTGAAAAATAATCCAGTCGAAGCTATGCTGAATCTCCCCTAGCCACTCAGCCTGACTTAGTCATGCACCAGGGAATTCATGCCATCTGTTCATGACAGAAAGCCCATTTCACGATCAATGGCTACTACTCATTCGTTGAGGACCTTGCGCCGGTGGCGCATTTTCCGATTGCTGTTGCTCTCCAATTCCTGTGCGGTTCCCACAAGCGAGGCTAAGCGACAGATCTCGCTGTTCTGCAAATTGAACTGGTGCATGCAGAGCCAAGTGCCATACGGTGTGCCCGGGAGAAAGAATGACTGCGGCACGGAGGTTCGGATCTTCTGCCAGCTGCTGATCAAGCATCGCCAACTCGGAGCAGTCGCTGTGCGACTTGGCGGAGAAATCATGGACCTCTCCTGTCCCGTCGCCGATTCAGGAGTTGGCGAACCAGAATCTTCCCGTGCCCTGAGCCGCACGAACAAGCAGCAACCTTGCGCTGGGGTTGGCCCAGCCTACGAATCGCTGAAACGCCGGGTGCGGCTGGAACTGGGCAGTCACTCGTTCACCTTCCGGTGCGGTGTCGGGATGTCTCGGAGAAATGCGGTTGATCCCGTCCGCAGAACTCGGGATGTCCGGCGGCGCTGCTAGATAGCGCCCAGACTCGCCATTGAATCTACGAATTGCCTCCAGCCAAGATGCCGCTTAATTGGCCACGCCTCCACACGTGTGGTTCGTGGCCCTCCACGCCGTTGCGCCGGGACTTCAGCCTGAGTCTTCGAGGCCGCGCTTCATCCGTCCGCTTCCGCGCAGGTCTCCGAGAGTCGGCAGTATTTCGATCCGCGGTGCAGGACGTTGCCGCGAGCTCTGTGCTGGTTGCTTGGCGCCATCTTCTTCGGCCGATGGCTCGAAAGATTGGGAGGTCTTGGGATGCCGCCGCCAATGGACATAGGTCTTGATCCCGAAAGCAAGGAGCACAGCCACGACAATTGAGCCTAAGACCAGTGAAGCATGCACCACCTCGGCCAAAGCCAGGTCATCGACGTTCTTGGTCATTATCGAGGTAGCAGTATTCGCGTTCATAACCATTCCTGTACTCGAAGTGACGACTGCTCTATCCCCATATGGCTCACAGTCTATGAGCTGGGAGGCTCAATTCGCGCGTGCCTCGTCCAATCGATACCTCTTTGTTATAGGTGAGCCGAACACCGGGCAGTTAAACAGTGAATGTACCCGGAAGCATTGGAATCTGGAGGTGTTGAGGCTACGATGCGGCCTTGCCTGGAGGCCAGCGCGCGATCCGGCACGAGAAAACCCCTCTCCCGCCAGTTCAAAGGCAGAAGAGGGGTCCGGCAAAAGCCAGTTCCTAGTGCTCGCGGCGGATCAGCTTTCCGCCAGGAGTCTGGAAGTCCACGTCGGCCCCCGCGATGATCGACCGGCGGACCACGCCACTCAGGGTCTTGCCCTGATACGGGGAAATCGGGTTCTTGTGATGCAGCTTGGCCACATCCACCTCGAAGGTGTCCTCTGGAGCGAAGATCGCGAAATCCGCGTCCTTGCCGGTTTCGATGCCGCCCTTGGCGCTCAGCCCGGCAAGCTTGGAAGGATTCACGCCCATCCATTGCACCACCTGCTCCAGCTTCAGCCCGCGCCCCTTGGCTTCGGACCAGATCAGCGGCAGGCCCAGCTGCAGCGAGGCGACGCCGCCCCAGGCGACGCCGAAGTCGCCATTCTCCACGTCCTTCAAATCGACAGTGGACGGAGAGTGGTCCGAAACGATGCAGTCGATAATGCCTTCTTCCAGGCCCTTCCACAGCAGTTCGCGGTTGTCGTTCTCGCGGATCGGCGGGCAGCATTTGAAGGCCGTGGCGCCGTCCGGGATGTCCTCGGCGAGCAGCGTCAGATAGTGCGGACAAGTTTCCACGGTGAGCTTCACGCCTTCGGCGCGGGCCTCGCGGATCATCTCCAGGGCATCCGAGCTGGACAGGTGCAGCACGTGGGCGCGTACCCCGGTCTTGCGGGCGCGCTCGATGACCCGCGCAATGGCGGTATTCTCCGCATCACGCGGACGCGAGTTCAGGAATCCGGCGTACTGTCCGCCGACAGGATTCGGCGAATTATCGATGATGTCCGAGTCCTCGGCGTGCACGATCATCAGCGAATCGAAGGAGGCAAGCTCTGCCATGTCCTCTTCCATCTCGTCGACGGTCAGCGAGGGGAACTCGTCGACTCCGGAGTGAAGCAGGAAGCACTTGAAGCCGAAGACGCCGGCTTCGTGCAGCTGACGCAGGTCCTTCTTGTTACCCGGAATGGCGCCGCCCCAGAAGCCGACATTGACATAGGCGCTCTTGCTGGCAGCCTCGCGCTTGATTTCCAGCGCTTCGAGGTTCACCGTGGGCGGGATGGAGTTCAGCGGCATGTCCACGATCGTGGTGACACCGCCTGCCGCTGCGGCCTTGGTGGCGGACTCGAAGCCTTCCCACTCGGTGCGCCCCGGCTCGTTGACGTGGACATGGGTATCCACCAACCCCGGGAGCAATACCTCGTCGTCGCCGACCTCGATGGTGCGTGTGCCCTGCAGATTATTTCCCAGCGGCTCAATGGCCACGATCTTTCCGTCGCGGACGCCGATTTCGCGGGCGGCCATGCCGGCGGTAGTCAAGATGCGTTCGCCACGGATAACCAGATCGAAGCCCAGATCTGTGGTGCCGCTGGCTTCGCGTTCAACAGCTTCGTTGATGCTCATGAGTCGTTCCCTACTCGTTACGTTTAAAGCTTGAGACTAAATTCTGTGGTGCGTGGTGCGGTTATTTCCATGATCTCCTATCCTGAAAATAACCGCACCCGCAATTCATGTGGAGTTGCCAGTGGCAGCGACGACCGACCTCAGGCACTCACACCGGCACCGGATTTCATGGGCACCAGCGCGGTAGGCGCATCCCCGATCTCCAGTGCAAGATCTTCAAATTCATTAACCGCATCCAGCTGCGCACCCATGGAAATGTTGGTGACCTTCTCCAAGATCACCTCAACCACCACGGGGACCTGGTGCTCGTCGGCCAGACAGTTCGCCTCGGCGAATCCCTCGGCCAGCTTCGCCGGATCATTCACCCGAACGGCCTTGCATCCGAGCCCTTCGGCGACCTTGACGTGGTCCACGCCGTAACCGTCGGTTTCCGGGGAGTTGATGTTATCGAAGCCCAAGGAGACGTGGTAATCCATTTCGAAGGGACGCTGCGATTGGCGGATCAGGCCAAGGTAGGAGTTGTTGACCACCACGTGCACGTACGGCAGCTTGAACTGTGCTCCCACTGCCAGCTCTTCGATCATGAACTGGAAATCGTAGTCCCCGGACAGTGCCACAACTTTTTCCCCTGGCTTGCCGCGCACGACGCCCAGGGCTGCCGGACCGGTCCAGCCCAAGGGGCCGGCCTGGCCGGCGTTGATCCACTTGCGTGGCCCATAAACGTGCAGCATCTGCGCGCCGGCGATCTGGCTGAGCCCGATGGTGGATACGTAGGTGGTGTCCGCCCCGAAGACCGCGTTCATCTCCTGGTAGACGCGCTGCGGCTTGATCGGAATATTGTCGAAGTTGGTCTTGCGGTGGTTCGTGCCCTTGCGGGCGGTGCACTGTCCAGCCCACTGCGAATAGTCGGGGATCAGTCCAGCGCTCTTGCGTTCGCGCACGATCTCCAGAATCGAGTCCAGCGCCGCCGCGGCATCCGAGGTAATTCCCAGATCCGGCGCGAATACGCGGCCGATCTGGGTCGGCTCGATATCCACGTGGATGAACTTGCGCCCGGCTCGGTAGGTTTCGAGGCCACCGGTGTGCCGATTCGCCCACCGGTTTCCGATGCCGAGCACCACGTCCGAGGCCAAGAAGGATTCGTTGCCGTATTTGGTGTGCGTCTGGATGCCCACCATGCCCGACTGCAAACGGTGGTCATCCGGGATGACACCCCAGCCCATCAGGGTGGGCGAGACCGGGATGTTGAGCTCTTCGGCCAGCTGCACGAGCTTATCGCTGGCGTTGGCGTTGATCACGCCACCGCCGGCAACGATAATTGGACGCTTGCCGCTCAGCAGCAGGTCAACGATCTTCTCGGCCTGGCCGCGGGTTGCCTTCGGCTTGGTGGGCGCCAACGGCTCATAGGCATCGATGTCAAAATCAATTTCGGCCATCTGCACGTTGATAGGCAAGTCGATCAGCGCAGGACCAGGGCGGCCCGAACGCATGATCTGGAAAGCCTTGGCGAAGGTTCCCGGAACGAGCCCCGGCTCCAGCACGGTGCTGGCGTATTTGGTCACCGGCTTCGCGATGGATTCAATATCCACCGCCTGGAAGTCTTCCTTGTGCAATACGTGGGTTGGCGCCTGGCCGGTGATGCACAGCATCGGGATCGAGTCGGCGATGGCCGCATACAGGCCGGTGATCATGTCGGTGCCGGCCGGTCCGGAGGTGCCCAGGCACAAGCCGATCTTGCCGCTGGCCCGCGAGTAGCCATCCGCTGCATGCGAGGCGCCTTCGACGTGGCGGTGCAGCGTGTGGCGGATTCCGCCATGCTGTTTCATCGCCGAGTACAGCGGGTTGATTGCCGCGCCGGGCAAGCCGAACGCTTCGGTGGAGCCTTCCTTTTCCAGGATCAGCACGATGGCATCTACTGCGCGCATCTTAGGCATTGAAATCACACATCCTTATCGATGGTTCGGCCCCGAACGGAGCGGTGAAAGAAGAATCAAGATCATGAGGGGATGACCTGTGGCGGGCCGACGAAGTGAATCGACTTCACGCCCACCCCGAGCACCGGAAGCCGGACTCGAACTGGAACGAAGGACTCCACCTGCTGGCGAAAACAGTTGTTCGCCAGCAGGTGGGCCGGCTGCCGAAGGCAGGCGTTGGACCCGCCACAGGAAGAATGAGGGGAAGAGCTAAGTGGGAAACCTACTGGCTTTGACCCGAAAGGCGCTGCACTCCGCGGAAAAGACCCGAGTGATCCAGCGCGCCGTCGCCGCTGGCGACGGTGGAACCCACCAGCTGGGCGACGAGCGAACCCATCGGAAGCACCACGCCGGCTTCGCGGGCGGCCGAGGTGACGATACCCATGTCCTTGTGGTGCAGTGCCAGCCGGAATCCCGGTCCGAATTCACGGTCCAGGATCTTCTGGCCCTTCTGCTCTAGCACCTTGGAGCCGGCAAGTCCCCCGCCGAGCACCTTCAATGCCGAATCGGTGTCAACGCCATAGGCTTCGAGGAAGACCACCGCTTCGCTGAGCGCCTGGATATTTGCGGCGACGATCAGCTGGTTGGCGGCCTTGACGGTCTGCCCGGATCCGGAGGGACCGACCAGGACGATGGTTTTGCCGACCGCTTCGAGCACCGGCTTGGCAACGGCGAAGTCCGCCGGTTCACCGCCGACCATAATGGAGAGCACCGCGTCGATGGCTCCCTGCTCGCCGCCGGATACCGGTGCGTCCAGTGGACGCAACCCGGCCTCGCGCGCCGCATTCGACAGGTGCACCGCTACGTCGGGGCGGATGGAGGAATTATCGATCCAGATGGCCCCGGATTTCGCATGCGCAAACAGGCCCTCTGCACCGGTGGTGACCGCTTCGACATCCGGAGAGTCCGGAACCATGGTGATGATGACGTCGGCGTCCTTGACCGCTTCGGCGATTGAGTTTGCCGCGTGGCCGCCGGCTGCCGCAAGCTCGGTGGCGGCTTTTTCGCTGCGGTTGAAACCGGTGACGTTGAAGCCTGCGGTGACGAGGTTCTTAGCCATGGGCAGTCCCATGATTCCCAAGCCGATAAATGCAACATTCTGTGACATGTGATTCTCCAAAAGTGTTTTGGCGGCCCGCACGAGGGGCGAGTGGAAGTTTAGGAGGCGTTGGCGCCGGCGGTGGCTAGCCATTTGAAGGCGGTTTGCGCCTCCTGCTTGTACTCCAGGGCTACCTTGCCGGTGTATCCAAGCTGGCGGGAGCGTTCGATCCAGGCAAGCAGGGGCAGGTCACCGGTTCCCGGTGCCCCACGGCCAGGCGCGTCGGCGATCTGGATGTGGCCGAATTCTTCCGCGTGGTTTTCGATGACCTGCGGGACATCATCGCCGTTGACCGCCAGGTGGTAGAAGTCGGCCAGCAGGGCAATATTTTTCTTGCCCGCATCCTTGACCTTGTTGACCACATCCAGTGCCTCGGCGGCGGTCTTCAGCGGGTAGGCCTCGGTGCCGGACACCGGTTCGATCAGAACGGTGCCTTCGATGCGTTCGATGCCCCCGGCGGCAACTAACAGGTTTTCAAGGGCCAGCTCGTCTTGAGCCTGCGCGGTGGAGCCCGCAAGACGATTTCCATAGAGGGCGTTGAAGGATTTGCATCCGGTGGCCTCGCCGATAGCGGTGACCACGTCCACGTTCTCACGGAACTCTGCGCTGCGCCCGATCCACGAAACTAGTCCGCGGTCCCCCGCGGGCATATCTCCGGCGAAGAAGTTCAATCCGTCCAGCTGCACGCCCGCGCTCTTGATCGAGCCGATGAACTCGTCTACCTGCTTGTCGCTCGGCACGGCGGTGGCGAATGGCCACCAGAATTCGACGCTGTCGAATCCCGCCTGCTTGGCTGCTTCGGCACGCTGATTAATGGGTAGTTCGGTGAGCAGAATCGAGCAGTTCAGAGTGTAAGACACTGGATTTCCCTTCAAAACCTATTCAAAGATTCCACTTCATGGAATATTTGTTTTGCTTTACGAAAACTCTAAGACGAGACCCGGATCACTGTCAACCCTTGATCGTCCCTGCTCAAATCGCCCAAGACGCGCACCCAAGAGCGAATCCACCCCTCCCGACAACCAGGAACCCCTCCGCAGTTAACCTTGGTAGCGGGCGGCTGGATGGAGGCCCTCGCAGCTGCCGGTCGCCATATCCAGCCACCACCCCCTCGACGGCCAGCTCCACCGCCAATCCGCCTGCGCGGACCCCGGGCAAAGGGGAAGTGCCGAAGTCCGGCCGATCTCCTCGGCACCAGCTTTAAGCTAAATCAACTAGTCAACACCTGCCATGAAAAATTCCGCACAGTGAAATGGAGATTCTCTATTGCGGTAATGTGACACACGGCATAAAGTGGGTGGACAATCGATGTGGCACACATCTCGGAGTGAATTTCTCTAACTCAGGAGCAGCCATGAGCACACAACTCATAGGGATTCGCGCAGAAAAGCCAGCCTGGCGACTGCAGCACGAAGCCCAGCCCGTGGTGGGCACACCTACCGAGTTCTATTTGAACTTCGGCCAGCCGATCTATCCGTAACGCGTCATCTCGTCCCCTCAGCGGACGTACACGCAGCTTCTTCCGTATGCATAGACCAGCATGATTCATTCATGCGCGCTGTCGATAATTCGTTGTCCCCAACGCTTCTCACCGTCGAGAGCAGACTTCGATCCTCAGCACGCACCTGAGAATAGGACCTCACCATGGGGCATCAAATTCCGGAGACCACCTCCGCGCCGACGATCATCACCCAATCGCACAACGAACGCATTGACCCTTCCAACCCACATGAGCTCAGCGCCACCCTGTACAACGAGGACCTCGCGCCGACTACGCGCACGGGGCGCACCTGGAACTCGTACAGCATCTTCACCCTCTGGGCCAACGACGTGCACTCGCTGGGCAACTACGCTTTCGCCATCGGACTGTTCGCTCTGGGGATGAGCGGCTGGCAAATCCTCGCCGCCCTGGGCATCGGGGCAATTCTCCTCTTCGCCCTGTTGACCCTCTCGGGCTTCATGGGCGAGAAGACCGGTGTGCCGTTCCCCGTCATGAGCCGCATTGCCTTCGGCGTCAACGGTGCGCAGATCCCGGCGCTGTTGCGTGGCGCCGTGGCTATCGCCTGGTTCGGGATTCAAACATTCTTGGCATCCCAGGTGCTGAGCGTCATGGTCATCGCACTGGCACCGAGCGCAGTCGGTTTGCAGCAGACCAGCTTCCTGGGACTCGACACCCTCGGCTGGATCTGCTTCGTTTCCCTCTGGGCCATCCAGCTGGTGATTGTCAGCTACGGAATGGAAATGATTCGCAAGTACGAGGCCTTTGCCGGCCCGGTCATTCTCGTCACCTTCTTGGCACTGGCCATCTGGATGCTCTTTGAATCGGGATTCAACGTCTCCATGAGCACCGGTGAAGCAAGGTCCGGGCTGGACATGTGGGTCGGCATCTTTGGAGCCGCTGCCTTGTGGGTTTCGATTTACGGAACTTTCGTTTTGAACTTCTGCGACTTCACCCGTGGCGCCACCTCGAAGAACGCCATCGTGCGCGGAAACTTCTTCGGCATTCCACTGAACATGCTGTTCTTCGGGGCCATCGTGGTGGTGCTCACCGGAACCCAATTCTCCATAAACGGCACGATCATCACCTCACCTTCAGATGTCGTCGAGGCCATCCCCAACACGCTGCTGCTCGTCCTGGCCTCCGGTGCGCTGCTGATCCTGACCATCGCGGTGAACCTGATGGCAAACTTCGTGGCCCCGACCTACGCGCTGACCAACCTCTTCCCCAAGCGGTTGAACTTCCGGGCCGCCGCCCTGATTTCCGGCTTCATCGGTTTGGTGATCCTGCCTTGGAACTTGTACAACTCCCCGGAAATCATCAATTACTTCCTCGGCGGGCTCGGTGCCCTGCTCGGCCCGCTATTCGGCATCATCATGGCCGACTACTGGCTCGTACGCCGGGCACGAATCAACGTCTTGGACCTTTACCGCACCAATCCAGAGGGCACCTACTACTTCACTCGCGGAGTTAACTTCCGCGCTGTGGCTGCCCTGGCCATCAGCTCGGTCATTGCCTTGCTCCTGGCGTTCCTGCCCGCACTGCACGTTATCGGACCCTTCGCGTGGTTCCTCGGCTCCGGAGCCGGGGCAGTTACCTACCTGATCCTGGCCAAGCGCCGCCTCGACCTGACGGATATTGACGGCGAAGCCATCGCGGTCACCCCGAAGCACTGATTTCTAAGGAACTGATCATGCGCATTCTCATTGTCAATGTGAACACCACGGCCTCGATGACTCACGCGATCGGCGAATCGGCTCGCAAAGTCGCCTCGCCGGGCACCGAAATCATCGAGCTGACTCCCGATTTCGGCGCAGACTCCTGCGAGGGAAACTTCGAAAGCTACCTCGCCGCCATCGCCGTGATGGACAAGGTCGTCAATTATCCCGGAGCCTACGACGCGGTCATCCAGGCCGGCTACGGAGAGCACGGGCGGGAAGGGCTGCAGGAGCTGCTGGAGGTCCCGGTCGTTGACATCACCGAGGCCGCGGCCTCTACCGCACAATTTTTAGGTCATAAGTACTCGGTCGTGACTACTCTGGACCGGACCGTTCCGCTGATTGAGGACCGACTGAAGCTTGCCGGGCTCACCGACCGGCTGGCCTCGGTGCGCGCCAGCGGCCTGGGAGTCCTGGAGCTGGAATCCGATCCCGAACGGGCCGTTGCGGCCATCGTGGAGCAATCGCGACAGGCGGTGCAGGTTGATAAGGCGGAAGTGATCTGCCTGGGTTGCGGCGGCATGGCTGAATTGGAGGCGAAGGTCAGTGAGGCCACCGGCGTGCCAATTGTTGATGGGGTGCGTGCCGCGGTGACCATTGCCGAGTCCTTGGTTCGCCTGGGCCTGAGGACTTCAAAGGTGCGCACCTATGCAACTCCTCGCCCGAAGACCATTACCGGCTGGCCGATCAGCCGCAGCAGAAGTGGCCTAGCCGTCTGAGACTGGACGCCCAGTTTGCACGGTAAAGCCCAAGGCATAACCCAGTCAATTCCCAGAGTGCCCATTTAGAGTCGTAAGTACCTCTTGAAGGTGCGAGTGATGACAAGAACCCTCCAACGCTGCAAGCGTTGGAGGGTTCGCTCATGTTCAGGGGCGTTCAGGATTCGAACCGGGCAGGCCACTCCTCGGCTAGAAGCGCGTAGCTCATGCCGTCCAGCCATTGTCCATCGCGGTGCAGTGCATCGCGCTTGCTGTATCCCTCACGCCTCATGCCGATTCGCTCCATCAGCCGCCACGACGGCTCGTTCGCGGCGAAGCATTCAGCAATGACCCGGCGTAGGCCCAACTGCCCGAAACACAGGTCGATGACCCCACGGACCGCTTCGGTGGCATAACCAAGACCACCATATTCTGGGTTGAAGCTCCACCCGATCTCGGCTTCGACGCCGCGGGTCGCATCCTCGATCTCGCGCTGGCCCCAACCATCTTTCACCTTCACCATGACCGTCCCGATCAACTGCGGCCGGCCTTGCGCATCCAGCAGCTGAACCGCGACATCACAGGCATAGCGCCTGGCTTCCATGAACTGCTCCAGGTACTGCGGGAAATCATCGGCACACGAGGTAATCCAGCGTTGCACCTCTGGTAGTTTCCGGTATTCCCACGTCGCTTGGGCATCGGCAATTTCGAGCCGCCGCAGCAAGAGCCGCCGAGTAGTCACGGGCCAGTTGATTCGATCGAGAGAGTCGCTCATCTTCGTATCCTAGTTCGGCGCTTCGCGCCCGCCTGCCGTGGTGCGTGCGGTTCATGACGGCAGATGAACACCCGAACGCGACCATTATGGCCCAACCGAGAATAATTTAGCGATGTTTCGCTGCGCTATATTCGCCGCACGAATAGCTTGCCTCACCTAACTAAACGCGGAAAATCACTCATGAAATCGGATATTCCGACGCGCAAGCATGAATTAAGTGAGCTAAGTAACAACAGTCTGGCTTATTCGATTTAGGTCAGCTTAGGCTAGGCTAATTATCAGATCACTCATTTGCGCGACCAATGTCGGTCGCCCGTCCCGAAGGATGACATGGCTTCCATGAAACTTCGCGCCGCAGCTTTGCTGGGCGTTGCAGCACTCTCCCTGACCGCTTGCGGCTCCAACGCCGAAGCCCCGGCAGAGTCCGCACCAGCGTCTACCTCTACGGTGACTTTCACCGATAACAACGGCGAACACACCATCAACACTCCGGCGAAGTCAGTGGTCGCAACCGACAACCGCACCTTCGAAACTCTTGAGGCCTGGGGCATCGAGCTCACCGCCGGCGCCGTGGCACTGATGCCAGACACCATCAGCTACGCCAAAGATGAAAAGGTCATTGACCTCGGCAGCCACCGCGAGCCGAACCTCGAAGCAATTGTCGAGGTAGCCCCGGACCTGGTTATCAACGGCCAGCGATTCACCCAGCACGCAGAGAAGCTTTCCAAGCTGGCTCCCGAAGCCACCATCGTGAATCTTGACCCACGCGAAGGCGAGGCCTTCGACGCGGAGCTCAAGCGCCAAACCACCGTACTGGGTGAAATCTTCGGCAAGCAGGCAGAGGCCAAGGCACTGACCGATGACTTCGACAAGGCAGTTGCACGCGCCAAGGCCGCATACAACAATGACGCGACGGTCATGGGCCTGATCACCTCCGGCGGCGAGATCAACTACTCAGCTCCGGGTAGCGGACGCAGCGTCGGCCCGGCCTTCGATATTCTAGGCCTCACCCCGGCACTAGTGGTCGAGGATTCCTCCACCGATCACGAGGGCGACGATATCTCGGTAGAGGCAATCGCCAAGTCGAATCCCGACTGGATTCTCGTCCTTGACCGCGACGGCGCGGTTGCCAGCGAGGAAGCCGGCTACACCCCGGCCGCAGACCTGCTGAAGAAATCCGAAGCCCTGGCCAACGTCACCGCTGCCAAGGAAGGAAACGTCGTGGTCATGCCCGCGGATACCTACACCAACGAAGGTATCCAGACCTACACCGAGTTCTTCAATGATTTTGCAGATGCGCTGGAAGCCAAGTAACCAGAACGCTGAATAGCGACCTCGTGGCGGAGCCGATACCCGGCTCCGCCACGAGGTCGTATCCACCACACATCGAATTCACGGCGGCACCATGACTACTACGACCCCCGCGGTCAAGCCCAAGGGCAGACTCCTCGAACCCAAGCTGATGCTTGGCATCCTCGGAGTCCTCATCCTCTTGGGCTTCTCCCTGTTCACCGGTGTCTATGACATCTTCGGCGCCGATGACGGGTCGGCGATGTTCGCCGTGACCCGCATCCCGCGCACCATCGCCCTGGTCCTTGCCGGAGCCGCGATGGCCATGAGCGGGCTGGTCATGCAGCTGCTCACGCAGAACCGCTTCGTGGAACCAACCACCACCGGCACCACCGAATGGGCCGGGCTGGGACTGCTGACGGTGCTGATCATCAACCCCGAAGCCTCGCTGCTGGCCAAGATGACCGTGGCGATCGTCTTCGCCTTCATCGGCACCATGGTCTTCTTCCTGTTCCTGCAGCGAGTCTCGCTGAAGGCCTCGTTGACGGTGCCCATCGTGGGGATCATGCTCGGCGCCGTGGTGGGCGCCTTCTCCTCCTTCATTGCCCTGCAGACCGACATGCTCCAATCCCTGGGCATCTGGTTTGCCGGTTCCTTCACCTCGGTGATCCGCGGGCAGTACGAGGTGCTGTGGATCGTGGCGTTGGTGGCCATCGCAATCTTCATCGTGGCCGACCGTTTCACCGTGGCCGGGCTCGGCGAAGAAATCGCCACGAACGTTGGGCTGAACTACCGCCAGGTGATGCTTTTGGGCACCGGCCTGATTGCGATTGCCACCGGTGTTGTCACCGTGGTCATCGGCAACCTTCCCTTCCTGGGACTGATCGTGCCGAATATCGTGTCCATGTTCCGCGGAGATGACCTGCGCAGCAACCTGCCGTGGGTATGTCTGCTGGGCATTGCCATCACCACCGTCTGCGACCTGATCGGCCGCACCATCATCATGCCTTTCGAGATTCCGGTCTCCTTGATCCTCGGCGTGCTCGGCGCGGTTGTCTTCATTTCCCTGCTACTGAGGCAGCGCAAACTTGGCTAAGCTCATGACTCCCCCACGCACCACCCCCAAGCTTCCCTCGCCGCCGATCTTTGGCCGCGCCTCCGGCGCACTGCCGACGAAGAAGATCCGCAGCCGCTACTGGATCATCTTCTCCATCATGCTGGCCTTGGCGCTGAGTTTCAGCTTCGGCCTGCTGGCCTGGGATAACCCGATGCCGGTGGGCTCCGACGGGTTCTGGCTGATCGCGAAGATGCGCGCCAGCAATATCCTGACCATGGCCATCGTCGCCTTCTGCCAGGCGGTTGCGACGGTATCATTCCAGACGGTCACGAACAACCGCATCATCACCCCATCCATTATGGGCTTCGAGTCCCTCTACGTGGCGGTGCAGACCGCCTCGGTGTTCTTCATGGGCGCCGCCGGCGTGGTCGCCCTGCAGGGATTGTGGCAGTTCACCTTGCAGGTAGCGATCATGGTGGTCCTGGCCTGCCTGCTCTACGGCTGGCTGCTGTCCGGCAAGCTGGGCAATATCCAGATCATGCTGCTGATCGGCATCATCCTGGGCGCTGGCCTCGGGTCGATCTCCACCTTCATGCAGCGCATGCTCTCCCCGAGCGAGTTCGACATCCTGACCGCGAAGCTCTTCGGCTCGATGAACAATGCGGATATGAGCTACCTGCCGGTGGCCATCCCGCTGATCCTCATTGCCGGGTTCTTCCTGATCTCGAATTCCCGGAAAATGAATATCGTGTCCCTCGGCCGCGACACCACCATGAATCTTGGCATCAACCACCGCTCGGAGGTGATGCGCACGCTATTCTTCGTCTCGATCCTGATGGCCGTATCCACCGCGCTGGTCGGCCCGATGACCTTCCTCGGCTTCCTGGTGGCAACCCTGGCCTACCAGCTTGCGGACACCTACGACCACCGCTTCATTTTCCCCATCGCCTTCCTGACCGGCTTCGTGGTGCTCGCCGGCGCCTACTTCGTGATGAAAAATATCTTCTACGCCCAAGGCGTGGTCGGCATCATCATCGAGGCCGTGGGCGGCGTGACATTCCTGATCTTCATCCTGCGAAAGGGCCGGCTGTGATTACCCTCAAAGAAGTGCATAAGAAGTACAGCTCCGAGGTGGCCATCGGACCGGTCACCCTCGAGATCCCGACCGGCGGCATTACCGCCCTGGTGGGCCCCAACGGGGCCGGAAAGTCCACTATGCTCACCATGGTCGGACGCCTGTTGGGCATCGATTCGGGCAGCATCGAGGTGGCCGGCTACGACGTGGCCTCCACCGCCTCGAAGGACCTGGCGAAGATCGTATCGATCCTGCGCCAGGAGAACCACTTCGTCACCCGGTTGACCGTCCGCCAGCTGGTCGGCTTCGGGCGCTTCCCGCACTCCAAGGGGCGGCTGACGCCGGCGGATGAAGAGATCATCTCGCGGTCCATCGACTTCCTCGACCTCTCCGAGCTGGAGGGCCGCTACCTCGACCAGCTCTCCGGAGGCCAGCGCCAGCGCGCCTACGTTGCCATGGTGCTGGCGCAGGACACCGAAACGGTGCTGCTGGACGAGCCGCTGAACAACCTGGACATGAAGCATTCGGTGCTGATGATGCAGCACCTGAAGCGGGCCGCCCAGGAGCTGAACCGCACCATCGTGATCGTGCTGCACGATATTAACTTCGCCGGCCATTACGCGGACTACATCTGCGCAATGAAGCACGGCAAGGTCGTCCAGTTCGGCTCGCCGGAACGGATCATGAATGACGAAATCCTGTCCGAGGTTTTCGAAACCCCGGTCCAGGTGATCGCGGGGCCTAACGGCCCGCTGGCGGTGTACTACTAAGCGCGCGGAACTTAGTATTCGAGCAGCCGGCACTCACTCCGGGACCATAATTGGGCGGGTTCTAACAGTTGCAATATCCTGAACCTTTGGGATCTTGCGACGACCGTGCCGCATTGAACCCAAGAATCAACACTATCCACTCGAAGATCCCGTGGGACTAGATCCACCAAGAACGAGAATTCACACTTTAGCGTTCACTATTACGCATTTTTCATTTAGAATGAAAATGCAGTTACGTTGAACATGAGGGATTGTGATGAACAGAGAACTCGCAGCTGGCCTACTCGAGCGATTCGAAGAGTTAGGGCTGAAAATCATTGAGAACACCGATTTCGCTCGTATATCTACAGATGATGCGCTGGCGGTAACGCTTGCTCATGAGCATGGTCAAGGTAAGTTTTTACTTGGGTACACAGATACCCTGACTGCGACTTCTCAACAATGGCGCGACCGTACTCTAGACGGGTGTCGGAAGCTTCTGCTTGTCGGCCCACGCATCACAGAACGAAGCGCCGAAATCTTCCGGTTACAGGGCATTAACTACATCGATCAAGCTGGCAATGCATTTGTTAGTTTCGAAGGCGTTCATATTGATATTCGCGGACGACGTGCGCCGCGATCATCCACTCAGCGCTACACCCAGCTGAAACGTGGCGGCGTGAACCTCTTCAGCCTGAAACGATCCCAGATCATATTTGCCTTCCTCACTTGGCCCGGATTGCTCCAAGGTCCAATCCGCCAGCTTGCCCGTGCCGCTGGAACATCTATCGGCCAGACGCAAGAGACATTAGAACTGCTCACTCAGTACGGTTTCCTCGATGATTGCAGGAAGCTGTCGTCCCAACAACGCGAAATCCTTATCGATCAATGGGCGGCTTCATATCCCACCGGCCTTGGCTCACAGTCAAGAACGCATCACTTCGCCGGCGACTGGAGCAATCTGAAAATTAACGACCAGACGGTTTACGTTGGAGGCGAAGCCGCCGCTCCAGTTCTAGTCCAGCCGGAAAGTGTAGTTCTTTATACCGACGGCCTCCCAATGAGCTTATTGCGGGCACGCAGGTGGCGGCGCGATAATGAAGCGCCCAATATATTCATTCGCCAGAAATTTTGGGAAGCGCCGGATGAGCCAGATCATCCTGGAATTTATCAGGCTCCTCTACTACTCACGTATGCGGACCTCCTCGCATCCAATGACGGTCGTCAACGTGAAGCCGCCATTCAATTGCGAGAATCCTCTCTATGATCAATTTGAACCGCGTAGACGTTCGTCTTTTTGACACGATTTCGCCAGTGATCGAAGAGCTGACCCGCAATACTCCGCTTATTCCGGAGAACGTTCTTCTTATAGGCGCTGGTAGTCGGGATATCATCCATTCAGCGCTTGGTCATGCTTTCGAGGTGCGATCCACAAGCGATGCGGACATAGCTATCGCCGTCGACGACTGGAAAATTACCGAGCGCATAGACGCCTTGTATCCGAAAAGCGGAAGCAACGGGATCCGTTACATAATTGCAAAAACACCAGTGGACATCATGCCGTTTGGTGCCATAGAGGATCCAGAAGGCATCAGCTCCCCCGCACCGCGAGGCGAAGAACTTGTGGTCTTCGGATTCCAGGACGTCTACAGCCGATCTATCACTCTCCGCCTTCCTACCGGACAGAACATACGACTGCCACAACCGGCTGGGTACGCGGCGCTAAAAATGAGGGCTTGGATTGACCGCTCAGTCCACTACAGCAGCGATAAGGACGCAAAAGACCTCGCATTGGCGGCTTATTGGTACCAACATTCAGAAGAAATTAGCAACCGGCTATACGACACTGAAGCGGGATTCAAGTTGCTTGAGGAAAGTGACTGGGACCCGGATTTTGCGGCAATAAGACTGCTCAGCATCGATATTTCAGGGCAGCTGTCTGCCAGTAGTTGCATTGACCTAGCCGACCGCTGGAAGACACAGGACTTGGACGCCTTTGCTCGTGACTTCGTACTGCCCTCGGGGGCAAAGTCCACGCCGAGTCTCGATCGACGCAGAAAACTAGTTTCAAATTTTCAGATCGTGCAATAACCGCTATACAGATGAAGGTTCAGATAAGCCGCTGAACAACCTCGACATGCAGCACCTGAAGCGGGCCGCCCAGGAGCTGAACCGCACCATCGTGATCGTGCTGCACGATATTAACTTCGCCGGCCATTACGCGGACTACATCTGCGCAATGAAGCACGGCAAGGTCGTCCAGTTCGGCTCGCCGGAACGGATCATGAATGACGAAATCCTGTCCGAGGTTTTCGAAACCCCGGTCCAGGTGATCGCGGGGCCTAACGGCCCGCTGGCGGTGTACTACTAGAAGCAAACGGCTAGGCCCGAAGTCCCACGGAGGCTTACTGGCTTAGACCCCGCTCGCACTTCGTCCAAGGGCACTTCCTAGCATCGCCGCCGGTGCACACTGATCAAATGATTATGCGACGACAGTTTTACCCGATTTCCGCGCATCTTGGATTACGGCCCTCAAAGCGAAAAAGAATAAGGTCACAGCGGATAAAACTACGAACGTTTCATCACCGATTGTAAATGGGCTGACGGAGCAAGTTCCGAGCAAACTCAGCAGCCCAGTGTCACTAGTAGTGGACATAATCAGATCATTATCAAAACAGACGGTTTGCTCAGGTTTCGGCAGTACCATGATCATTTGTCTCATTATTCCCTGCGGACCATATCCGACATGAACCAAAGTTGCGATAGAAACAATCCCAAGTATCGGTGAAAACATCCTCCTCACGAAAAGATTCTCTGCGGCGCGGAGCAATTCAACGCTCGAACGCAACAAGCCAAGAATATATCCTAAGATTGCTCCCGTTGCGGGCAAATCAATGAGAAGTTGTGGTGAAAGGAAACTAAAACTCTCAACCGGATTCGAGGCATCCGATGCCATGACTGACCCCATGAATGGGACTAGCACAGCCGTCACGAAGCCCATAACAGTGCCGTATCCCGCATAAGTTGCAATCATTTGGATCGCATTTTTTACATTGGGACGAACCAAGAGCACTTCACCGATCGTCAGTACTTTAAGCACGAGTACAGAGACCAATATTCCTACCGTGAGGCTAGATGAAGCTACCAGAAGATTGTACGCACCGACTAAACCCATCATTCGCTGTCCCATTTCGTCCCCAGAGGAGTAGGTCCATACGAACATCATAGATACGAAAATCGGCAGAAATGTCAGGAGTAGGGCGTATCCACGAAAGATAATCATAGGCGAAAGGAAGTTCTCAATTTTCTTGATGCTTATATTGATTTCTTCCCAGCCTGTTGGAGCAATGATCTGATTCCACCGCACAAACCCGCGACCAAGCGCACAAAACCATAGATCAATTTTGTATCCAAAATATTCCCGCACTCGCCCCAAAGATGCGTCGCGTATCCCATCCAGGATCCTATGAGATAAGAACGAAAGAATGCCAAACGCAACACAACCCACTGTAGAATAACCTACTATTCTGACGCTTAGGTCCCCTGACAGCGGCGTTACCAGAAGAACCGTAGCCCCCAAAAACCAGGCTAGAAGGTTTACGGCGACTCGAAATTTGAACAGCCAGCTCGGCCGATATCGCTCCGCTAAATTCAACCATTTTCTTGTCTGCCTGATTCCGGCATAAATTAGGAATGCGCCAACCAGATAGAAAACAATCATTTTGTCCCCACGAGAAGTAGTAATCTGTCGTGCCTATGAAAGCACGGAAGACCGACGGATTGATCACTTAAGTAAGAGTGTTCGCCCGTTCTCCACGGCATCCTGTGGCTCCAGCCCAGGTAGCTCTGCCGAAGTTCTGGAAAGGCCCCCTCGACTCCAAGAGAAACTACTTTAATGGGCTCTTCAGGATTCAGG
>NZ_NRGV01000059.1:0-102464 GCF_002332385.1 Glutamicibacter sp. BW80
GCAACAGAGAAAAACTATACGGGGCTTCTACGTATCGCGCAAATCGGCGAACTGCCCAAAAAATCGCACCTAAACATTGTCTGACTAGTCATTTAGGGATAAAGGTACAACAAAACCGCCAGAAAAGTGTCGTGGTTCACAGACATTTCTGGCGGTTTCGTGTTTATCGCTGATCGAAGCCGGCTAATTACCTAGCCGAAAGCTCCACGACTGCCATGTTCTTCTTGCCGCGGCGCACGATGGCATAGCGGCCATGCAGGAAGTTTTCGGCGGTAAGCACAGTCTCGATTCCTGCAACCTTCTCGTTATTCACGTAGGCGCCACCTTCGTTCACGGTACGACGGGCTGCAGACTGGCTTTCGCTCAGACCCGAAACGTGAAGCACGTTCAGAATACCGAGCTCATCGCTCGTGACCTTCGCGGACGGCAACTCTGCGAGCACCGATTCCAGAGTCGGCAGGTCGATCTCGCTCAAATCACCATTACCGAAAACTGCCGCCGAAGCGTCGATCACCTTATTGGTGGCCTCTTCACCGTGCACCAACGAGGTAACAAGCCAAGCGAGTTCGCGTTGGGCCTGGCGCTTGAACGGACGCTCGGCGACCTCAATCTCCAAGGTCTCGATCTGCTCGCGGGTCAGGAAGGTGAAGACCTTCAGTCGGTTGATCACATCCGCGTCGGCGGTATTCAACCAGAACTGGTAGAGGGTGTACGGGCTGCACATCTCGGCGTCCAACCAGATGGCGTTTCCTTCGGACTTGCCGAATTTGGTGCCATCGGAATTGGTAATCAGCGGGGTGCCGTAGGCGTGAGCCGACTTGCCTTCAACCTTGCGGATCAGGTCGGTGCCGCTGGTGAGGTTTCCCCACTGATCCGAGCCACCGGTCTGCAGTGTGCAACCGTACTGGCGGTTCAGCTCAAGGAAGTCGTAGCCCTGCAGCACCTGGTAGGAGAATTCGGTGTAGCTGATCCCCTCATCGGAGTTCAGCCGGGCGGAAACGATTTCCTTCTTGATCATCGTGCCCACGCGGAAGTACTTGCCCACGTCGCGCAGGAAGTCCAAGGCAGAGAGCTGCTGGGTCCAGTCCAGATTGTTGACCAAGCGGACCGCGTTCTCCCCGTCGGCGGAAAGGAAGCGGGAAACCTGCCCCTGCAAGCGGGCAACCCACTCGGTGACGGTTTCTCTGGTGTTCAAGGTGCGCTCGGCGGTCTGGCGCGGATCGCCGATCAGACCGGTGGAACCGCCGACCAGGGCCAGCGGCTTGTGGCCGGCCAGCTGCAGGCGGCGCATATTCAGCAACTGCACGAGGTTGCCCAGATGAAGGGATGGTGCGGTCGGATCGAACCCGCAATAGTAAGTGATGCTCTCTTCGGACAGCACGCGTTCCAGCTCGGCCTCATCGGTGGACACATGCACCAGGCCGCGCCACTTCAGTTCCTGCCAGATATTCTCGAAGGAGGGATCATTACTCTGTCCCGCAATGACGGGATTTTGCTTTAAGTCAGACACAGTCTCCACATTAGCAAAATCCCGTCGGCCAGTCCTAGTTTGTCCCCGTTCTCACACCCGGGGATTCCGAACTGTCTTGGGACGAACGACTAGGACTCGGTGAGCCCCGCGGGCAGCGGAGCGGTGTGAATCACGTGCAAGCGCTGAGTGGTGCGGGTCATCGCGACGTACAGATCGCCCACTCCCCCATCGACGTCCGCGATCAGCTGCGCCGGTTCCACGATGATCACCCCGTCGAATTCCAAGCCCTTGGATTCGCGTGCGGTAATCACCACGATGTCCTGGACCATTCCGCCGGACCCGGTGCCAACGCGCTCACCGTAGATCTTGGTGACCGCAGCGCGCGCGTCGGCCAGCAATTCCTGCGGGACGATGATCGCCTGCAGGCCCCCGGCCGCGTAGTCCAGCTCTTCGGGAAGCTGCGCGATGAGCTGCTCGATCAGCTGGCCCTGCGGCGCATAGGTGAGCACCGGCGGCCAGTCACCCTCGCGCACCGCGCGCGGCGTGGTGATGCGCAGCCCCGCGGCTTGGGCCACGCGAACCGCAGCATCGGCGATCTGCGCCGGGGTGCGGTAATTGACCGTGAGCTCTTCGAGGTTGTAACGCTCGCCCAGGAAGGGTTCCAACGCCTGCGCCCAGCTGTTTGCGCCCGAGGCGGCGGAGGTCTGCGCGATATCCCCGACGATGGTGAAGGACTTCATCGGGCAACGGCGCACCAGCAGGCGCCACTGCATCGGCGAGAGTTCCTGCGCCTCATCGACCACGATATGCCCGTAGGCCCAGGTGCGATCGGCCACCGCACGTTCCGCGGCGCTCTGCGAGGCAGCGGTTTCCTGGTTCACCGCGGCGACCTGCTCCGCGGTGACCACCCCGTCGATCCCCGCGTTGGCGAGCATCGTGTCCATATTGTTCAGCGCCATCTTCGCGTTTTCCACGTCACGCTCGTACTGCGAGGTATCAGGAGCGTCCTGCGGGTTGACGAACTCGCCGAGCAATTCGGCGGCCTCGTCGAGCAGCGGCACGTCGGCCTCGGTGAACGCCGAGCCGGCCGGGCGGAAGAGCGCGTCGCGGTCGGCCTGCGACAGCCGCGGGGCGGCCGCTTCGAGCAGGTGCGGCTTGGCGTAGAGCTCTTCGAGCAGGCCCTGCGGGCTCAGCGGCATCCAGCAAAGGTTGATCGCCACGCGCACATCCCAGGATTCGCGGACTTCCTGGGGCAGGTAGGAGCGGTCCGCGGCGCTGGGCTGCCCGGCGGATTCCTCCAGTTTGCGCAGCAGCTGCTCGGCCAGGTCCCCGACGATCACCTTGGTGAAGGTCTCGCGGGCCTCGTTGTAGGGCTTGTGGCTGTGCCGGGCGCGTTCGCGGGCGTTGCGCACCATGCCCCGGGTCAGCGTCAGCCGGGTGCCTTCGACCACCACGGTGCGGTCCTCGGCGAGCAGCCGCTGGCGGTTGCGCACCGCGGCGGCGATCACCTTGGCCATCGACAGCCGGCCCTTGACCTTCGCCACGGTCCGGTTGGTTTCAGCTCCGGCCGCCACCCCGTGGTACAGCTCGCCTACCGAGGACATGACCACGCCGGTTTCGCCCAGCGAGGGGAGCACGCGTTCGATATAGCGCATGAAGGAATTGGACGGGCCGACGATCAGCACGCCGGCGTTCTTCAGCCGTTCGCGGTATTCGTAGAGCAGGAAGGCAGCGCGGTGCAGCGCAACGGCGGTTTTGCCGGTGCCCGGACCGCCCTGCACGACCACGGCGCCTGGAAGCTCCGCACGGATGATCGCATCCTGCTCGGCCTGGATGGTGCCGACGATATCGCCCATCCGGCCGGTGCGTTTTTCGCGCAGCGCGGCCATCAAGGCACCTTCACCGTGGTGGGTGTGCCCCTCGTCGAGCCAGGTTTCATCGAGCACGTCGTCTTCGATCCCCGCCACCGTACGGCCCTTGAGCATCAGGTGGCGGCGGCGCCGCACGCCGCGCGGGTTCAACGCGGTGGCCTGGTAGAACGGGGCGGCTTCGGAAGCGCGCCAGTCGATCATCAGCCGATTGAGCTCCTCGTCGGATAGCCCGATGCGGCCGATATAGCGCGGTTCGACGCCCTCGCCGTGGTCGGCCATGTCCAGCCGGCCGAAGACCAAGCGATCCTGCACCGCGTCCAACTGGGCGATGCGGTCCTCGTAGAGGCTGGCGAATGAATCGCGTTCGGATTGGTTCTGGAAGGTCCCCACCGCACCGGTGGCGCGAGTGCGCGCAAGCTGCTCCACCTTTTCCGCGCGCAACTCATCGAGCCTGTCATACAGGCGTGCGACGTACTGGCTTTCAGCGAGCAGATCCCGCTCGATCGTACCGGTCAATCTTGGTTCCCCTCGCGCTAACTTACAGGACAGACAATCTTACGCGCGTAGCGACCCTACGGGTTAATCCCGCGAAGCCACCACGTCATCTTCGCGCCGCACCACGCCGTGGCGCGGCGCGGCGCGGCGGTTAAACCGTTTGCAGCGACAGCACCCGGTGCCCGCCCAGGTTCTTGCGTCCGCCCAAGGCCTCAAGTTCCAAGATCACCCCGACGCCGGCGACGATGCCTCCGGCGCGTTCGATCAGCCGCACCGAGGAGCCCACGGTCCCGCCGGTGGCGAGCACATCGTCGAGCACCAGCACCCGGGTGCCGGGGGCGATCTCATCCTTATGCAACTCCAGCGCGGCGCTGCCGTATTCCAGGGTGTAGTCATCGCGGTAGACCTCGCGCGGCAGCTTTCCGGCCTTGCGGATGGTCAGCATCCCGGTCCCCGAGGCGTAGGCCGCGGCCGCGGCGAGCACGAAGCCGCGCGCTTCCAGCCCGGCGACGATGTCGAAGGTCCCGGCGAAGGGCGCGATCAACTCGTCGACCAGGCGGCGCAAGCCCACAGGATCGGCAAACACCGGGGTGAGGTCCTTAAAGGAGATACCGGGCTGCGGGTAGTCGGGGACCACCGCGCACAGACGATCCAGCAGTTCGCAAATGCTCTCGTTATTAGTCACGCGTAATATTTTAGTGCGTGCGTGACCCCGCTGGGTACCTGGACGATTGTGCCATCGGCGGAACGGAGGCACCCGGGCTCGCTGCTGCTGCGCCGCCCGGTCGCCCATTGCCTAGCGCGGCAGCGGTCCGGGCGCGGAATCGCGCGGAATCAGCGCTGCATCAGGGTATCGCTCGGCCAAGGCAGCAGTGTGGGGAATTCGGCCGAATCGGCGGCCTTGGTGGCGCGTACCACCCCGCTGACCGGGCGGCCGACGAACCAGGCGGCCAGATCGTAGTCGGTTCCCTCCAATACCCAGGACCGCTGGCCGTTGCCGAGCACCTGGCGCTGCCGTCCATGGGGTTGCACCACGACGCGGTCACCTGCCCGCACCCGGGCGGCCAGCGCGCGCAGCAGGTGATCGGAAAACTCTTGCGGCCAGCTGGCGGCCGGGCGCACGAATTCGTCCAGATCGGTGGCGTGTATCAGCATTTCGCGCCACACCGCATAGACCATGTCCGCGACCTGCGCCGCGGGCCGATAGCCCACCGGCTGCTCCCACTTGGCTTCGCAACCGGCCAGCACCACGCGCAGCTGCGCGAGGGATTCGGCCACCAGTTCGCGCAGCTTTTCCGGTCGCAGCAACGCGACCATATTGATCGCTTCGATCCGCCCGACCTGTCCCCCGTCGTACATCGGCGGCAAGTGCGCGGCCCCGGCGTTCTCGAATTGCCGCCGGGCAGCCTGCGCCAGCGAATGCAGGTGCGCGACTAGTTGCGCGGTGCTCCAACCGGGCAGCGAGCTGGGCTTGGCGAATGCCTCGTCGGGCAACTGCGCCAGCTGCGTGGCCAATTCGTCCAAGGCCGTGGTGACCTGCTCAATGAGTTGTTCCGGCGGAAGTTCAGATGTCATGGCACACACTCTAGCGCGCGGGCATATCCGCGCAGAAGTCCAGCTCGTTAAACGCCTATGGCGGCCCGATAGCTNNAGCTATCGGGCCGCCATAGGTTGCCGAACGAAGGTTTGGGCCTAGCCCTTGACCCAGGCGCGGATCTCGTCGAGCTGGCGTTCGAATTCGGTTAGCTGCGCCGCGACGGCACTCGGCGCGGTGCCGCCCTGCCCGTTGCGCGCGTTCAGCGAACCTTCGGTGGAGAGCACTTCGCGCACCGCCGGGGTCAGGTGCTCGGAGATGCCCGCATATTCTTCGTCGGTCAGATCCCACAGCTCCACGCCGCGCGATTCGGTCAGCTGCACGGCGGACCCGGAGAGCTCATGCGCATCGCGGAACGGCACGCCCTGGCGGACCAGCCATTCGGCGATGTCGGTGGCCAAGGCGAAGCCCTGCGGAGCAAGCTGCGCCATGCGCTCGGTATTGAAGGTCAGCGTGCCCATCATGCCGGCCATCGCTGGCAGCAGCATCTCCAGGGTGTCCGCGGCGTCGAACACCGGTTCCTTGTCTTCCTGCAGGTCGCGGTTGTAGGCCAGCGGCAGCGCCTTCAGCGTTGCCAGCAAACCGGTCAGGTCGCCGATCAGCCGGCCGGCCTTGCCGCGGGCCAGCTCGGCGATGTCCGGGTTCTTCTTCTGCGGCATGATCGAGGAGCCGGTGGAGAAGGCATCGTGCAGCTTCACGAAGCTGAACTCCTTGGTGGCCCAGAGGATCACTTCCTCGGACACGCGGGAGAGGTCCACGCCGATCATCGCGGTGATCCAGGAGAATTCGGCGAATACGTCACGTGCGGCGGTGCCGTCGATTGAGTTGAACACCGCGGAGTCGAAGCCCAGCTCGCTGGCGACGAAGTTCGGGTCCAGCCCCAGGGTCTGCCCGGCCAGCGCGCCGGAGCCGTAAGGGGAAACCGCAGCTCGCTTATCCCAATCGGCGAAGCGCTGCACGTCGCGCAGCAGCGGCCACGCGTAGGCCAACAGCAGGTGCGAAAGCAGGATCGGCTGGGCGTGCTGCAGGTGGGTACGCCCTGGCATCGGCGCGTAAGGGTGCGCCTTGGCCTGGTCGACCATCGCATCGATGGTGTCGATGACACCGGAGGCGATGATGCGTGCGTGGTCGCGCAGGAACAAGCGGCCCAGGGTAGCGATCTGGTCATTGCGCGAGCGGCCCGCGCGCAGCTTGCCGCCCAGCTGCGTGCCGGCGCGTTCGAGCAGTCCGCGTTCCAGCGAACCATGCACGTCCTCATCGGATTCTGCCGCCACGTAGGCCTCGGACTTCACGTCCGCTTCGAGCTGGTCAAGGGCGGCGAGCATCTCCGTCAGCTCGGCCTCGGTCAGCAGCCCCGCGCGGTTGAGCACCTTGGCGTGGGCACGGGAACCGGCGATGTCGTAGCTGGCCAGGCGCCAGTCGAAGTGGGTCGACTTACTCAGGGCAGCCATCGCATCAGCGGGCCCACCGGAGAAGCGTCCGCCCCAGAGCGATCCTTCATTTGTTGACGAGGTCATGACTCGTTCCTTTCAGCCAGATCCCGCCGGGCGACGGGTAAAGTTTATTGATTCGCTGAAACCACTCTAGCAAAGCTTTATGCATTGGCGCTCATAAATATTCAGCAAGTTTGCGATTCTGCTGTGCGCATCTTTCGGTGCGCGGTCCCCCTCCGTTCGAAGCACGGGTCACCCGGCGTCACATATCGTGCCCGGCATGAGTAGCGATCGGCTGCCTGTGAACTATGTACCGATTTTTTGAGAGGAGTCGGTGAGTTGCGCGTTTTACACTTCCGCAGGTGCGGAGGCGAGCGTATGGTGAGAGACACACAATCGAATACGGATACTTCGTTGGAGGAAACCCCATGGAAATCCAGTTATACCGCGGTGATATCACCACGTTGAACGTTGATGCCATCGTGAACGCAGCCAATCCCTCATTGTTGGGTGGCGGCGGCGTTGACGGAGCTATTCATGCGGCAGCCGGCCCGGCCCTGCTCGCCGCTTGCCGCGAAGTGCGCACGGCCCGGTACCCCGATGGGATCCCTTCCGGTATTGCCGTAGCGACGAAGGCAGGGAACCTTTCGGCGAAGTGGGTTATCCACACCGCTGCGCCGAACCTGGCACTGCTCAAGCCAAACCCGAAAATACTGGCCGATTGCTTCAGCAATTCGCTCTATCTAGCCGCGCGCCATGAGGCGCACTCGATCGCATTCCCGGCCTTGGGCGCGGGTGCGTTCGGCTGGCCGCCGGAGCAGGTCGCACAGATTGGTTTCGAAACGATCAGCGCCTGGATCGAAACGAATAAGCATATTTCGCCGATCCATCGAGTTGTGATGGTGTCACATACCGACGAGGTTCAAGAAGCCTTCGAGCAGGCTTTTAACATGTCCTCCGTGGACCAGCTCGCAGCCTAGACGCTCCGATACCCCGGTGTCAGACACCAATAACTACCCGTCATGGCACAGCGCCTGACGGGTAGTTCTTCTCTGGGGCGCGGTCAAGCAGCCCGGTGAGCACTATCGCCCGGGGCTTGCCGGTCCTGCCGCGTTTCCGGATGCCGGTTCAACACGGCCCGATAACTGGCGCCGGGTGGAATCCCGGGGCCCTGCGCAGAGCCATTTCCCGTGGCATCGAAGGTTTGGAAGTACCGATTGCGTCTCGGCCTTCGATCTGGGTCGAGGTGTTCGGGCAAGATGACGTGCGGCAGCCCGTCGATGCTCACGATCTTGAGGTACCCCAGGTGCACCGCGACATGATGGGCCGGGCATAAGGGGCAGCAATTGGACAGGCTGGTTTGGCCACCGTGTTCCCAGTACCGGATGTGATGGTAATCCAGCAGCGCCGGATCCATGGTGCAACCGGGCACGACGCAGCCGCCGTCGCGTGCCCGCGCGGCGCGTTTGATCGACTTGGGAAACAACCTCTGGGATCGTCCGACATCGAGCACCTGCCCCGCTGCATTGAAAACCATGGGGATGATCTCCGCTTCGCACAATAATTTGCGCAGGTCTTCCGGTTCCAGCTCGATCCCGTGGGCGGTGCGGGCGGTGCCGCTGGCCAGCTCGCGCAGGTCGCGTAGCGCCAGGTACACGATCAGCTCCGGGGTGACGGTTTTTCCGTCGCTGCCTTCACCGCCATGGGTTTGGTTCCGCAAGATGCCAAGCAGGGCATTCAGCCGGCGTTGCGGCACGCTGCACAGCGGATCCAGGTCCGTCTGCGCGGCCATGAACTCGGCGGAGGCCGGAAAAGGTTCGATTCCTGCCGGGACCGGCGGTGGGTTGCTGCGCCGGGTCCGGGAAGAAGGTGCTGGCGATGCGGGGTTTTCCTTGCCCCGCGGTACTGCTTCAGCCTCACCGCTAAGTTCGGGCGCTGGGCTCCCTTCGGGCGCCGCTTCCTCCGCGGCCGCGGGTTCTGGGATCTGCTCGGGGTCGGGAGCTGCAGCCCACCGCGGAGGTGGGCTGGCGCTGTTCCACTGCCGATCCAGGTTTTCTCGCCACGCCGGCAGCTGCTCCGCGGACTTTCCGGTGGTTGACTGCATGTCCGGGGCATCCGCTGGCCGTTTGAGCACCGTCGCGGCCAAGCGGGCCGCCGCCCCGGCGGCCGTTCGCTTGTTGTCGGCCTGGGCGATCAGCGATTCGAAGAGCTCTGCGTCGAGGCCCTCCACTCGGATGAGGTACTCGTGCACTCCCTGCTTGACCGGGCGGGGGAAAACGCCTAGTTTCGGGCGGGGCTGCTCGCTATGCTTCAGCTTGTATCTGGCCATCAGGGCGCCGATTTTCTTCCGGCTGGTGGCTCGATCGTGTTCTTTCAGCAGCCGGTTGGCGTGCGCCTCGAGGGTTTGGCCGTCCTCGGCCGTGGCGCTGGCGGTGGTGGGCAGCCCATCGAAGGTGGTGTCCTGGGGCTCGACCTTGTCCAGCGCCCTGGCCTGGGCGAGCACCGCGCGCGGATCAAGCTGCTTGTGCTCGGCGAAGGTGCGGGCCAGTTGCGTAAACCGCGGGGCGCAGCCGGTGCCGGCGATGCTGCGCCGGGCGTGGATCAGGTGCGCGTCGGCGATGCGGCGGCTAGCCTCCTGATAGTCCAGCCCGAGCCACTTGCCCAAAAAATCCGCGGCATCCCGGTAGCAGGTGCGTCCCGGAGCCAGTCGCGCGGCGGCGCTGAAATCGGTGGAGCCGGCACGCAGCGCGTCGAATTCCTCCAGGGCCAGGGCATGGCTTGCGGTAATTTCCACGGCGCTGGCCGCACGCGGCAGCTCGCGGTAGACCTCGCGGTTCAACCGCTCGAGATGCTCGGCGAAGGCGGCCGCCACCCGCGGATCATCGGTGGCGGCGGCTTGCTCGGCAAGAACCCCGAACAGCGTGCGGCACGCGTCTTGCGCGGCGATGAGCTGTTCGATACTCAGCGCGGGCGCGGTTACGAGCTGGCCGGCCAGCTCGCTCAGCGTAGGTGGCAGTTGTTCGGGGTCCATGCACCGATGATGCCCCGAGACGTGCGCGGCTTAAACGGCACCGCCACCGGGTGTGGATAACATCCGGTGGCGGGCCGATCGTGCGTGAGCAAGCCGGTCAGCGCGGTTCGGCCAGTTGCAGGAAACGCCCGGCGACCTCCGCGGCCCCCTCGGCCGCCCGGGTGATCACCATGATCGTGTCGTCCCCCGCGATGCAGCCGAGGATGGAGGGCATCTGCGAGTGGTCGATGGCCAGCGCTAGCAGGTTCGCGGCGCCCGGCGGGGTGCGCAGCACGACGATGTTGCCCGAGGCTTCGGCGGTGACCAACTGCTCAGCGCAGATCTTGGCCAGCCGTGCGTCGAGCACCTCCTGGGTGATCGCGGTCTTCGGGGAACGGTCCCCGCCCTCCTGGCGCACCGCGTAAATCAGCTGGCCGAGGTGATCGCGGATGCGCACCGCCCCGATTTCCACCAGGTCCCGGGAGAGCGTGGCCTGGGTGACCTCCAGCCCGTCGTCCTTCAGCAGCCCGAGCAGCTCGGCCTGGCTTTTGACCGAATTATTCCCCAAAAATGCGCGGATCCGCGCCTGGCGGGCGGTCTTGGTGCTTGGCTGGGTCCCCATTTAAAGCTCGACCCGCTCGTCCTCGGCCAGCTCGGAGGCGACCATCAGCCAGGCCATGATGGCCTTCTGCGCGTGGACCCGGTTTTCGGCCTCGTCGAACACCACCGACTGCGGGCCGTCGATCACCTCGGCGTCGATCTCGTAGCCGCGGTAGGCCGGCAGGCAGTGCAGCACGATGGCATCGGGCTTTGCCAGCTTCATGGCTTCGGCGGTCACCGAGTAGTCGGTGAACAGCTGCTGGCGTTCGGCCTTCTCGGCCTCCTGCCCCATGGAGACCCAGGTATCGGTGACGACCACGTCCGCGTCGGCCAGCGCGGCGGCCGCGTCGGTGGTGATGGTGACCGAACCGCCGGACTGCTCGGCGCGGATTTCCGCGGCGGCGATGATCTCGGCGGCCGGGAGGTAGCCTTCCGGGCCGGCGATGCGCACGTGCATGCCGGCGGTGACCCCGGCCAGCAGGTAGGAGTTGGCCATGTTATTCGCCGCATCGCCCAGGTAGACCATGCTCAGCCCGGCGGTCTTGCCCTTGTGCTCGCGCACGGTGAGCAGGTCGGCGAGCAGCTGGCAGGGGTGGTAGTCGTCGCTCAGCGCGTTGATCACCGGCACCGCGGAGTTCGCCGCCATTTCCTCCAGCCCGGACTGCGCGTAGGTGCGCCAGACGATGGTGGAGACCATGCGCTGAAGCACCTTGGCCGAGTCGGCGATGGATTCCTTGTGGCCCAGCTGCGATTCGCCGGAGTTGATGATCAGCGGGGAGCCGCCGAGCTCGGCGATGCCCGCGTGGAAGGAGACCCGGGTTCGGGTGCTGGTCTTATCGAAGAACACCGCGACGGTTTGCGGGCCGGCGTAGGGCCGGTAGCCGTATTTGTCGGCCTTCATCGCCGCGGCGAGGTCCAGGACCTTGGACTGCTCGGCGGGGCTCAGGTCGAGGTCGGTCAAGAAGTGGCGGGTAGCGCTCATGAATCGGTTCCTTTTGCTTCCGGTGGTGCCGGGAAAATGTGTGGGCTAGGCGGCGGTGGCCGCGGTCAGCAGCGCCGGCAGGGCGGCGAGGAAGGTGCCCAGCTGCTCGCGGGTGATGATCAGCGGCGGGGCCAGGCGGATGGTGGACTCGTCCGTGGCGTTCACGATGAACCCCGCATCCAGTGCCGCGCCGACCAGCTGCGGCGCCGAACCATCCATCAGCTCGAAGGCGGTGAGCAGGCCGCGGCCGCGGACCTCCCCGACCCCGTCGATGCCGGCCAGTTCGGCGCGCAGCCAGTTCCCGGTTTCGCGCACATGGCCCAGCAGCTTCTGATTTTCGATGGTGTGGATGACCGCGAGCCCGGCGGCGCAGGCCACCGGGTTGCCGCCGAAGGTGGTGCCGTGGTCCCCCGGGGTCAGCCAGGCGGTGTTCTGCTGCCCGAAGACGATCATCGCCCCGATCGGGAAGCCGCCGCCCAGGCCCTTGGCCAGGGTCATCACATCGGGGATCACGCCCGCGGAGGCGAAGAACTCGCCGGTGCGCCCCATGCCGGTCTGCACCTCGTCGAAGACCAGCAGGGCCCCTGCCGCGGAGGTGATCTCGCGGGCAGCACGCAGGTACTCGGCGCCCAGCTCGCGCACCCCGGCCTCGCCCTGGATGGGTTCGATGAATACCGCGGCCACGGTTTCGTCCACCGCGGCGCGCAGCGCGGCCTCGTCTCCGGCCGGAATCCAGCTGACGTTGCCCGGCAGCGGCGCGAAGGGAGCGCGGTACTTCTCCTTGTAGGTCAGCGACAGGGCTCCGAGGGTGCGGCCGTGGAAGGCGTGCTCCAGGGCGATCACCTTGGTGCGCGGGACCGCCGCGGTGCCGGTGTTCCGGCGGGTGAGCTTCAGCGCCGCCTCGTTCGCCTCGGTGCCGGAGTTCGCGAAGAACACCTTCGAGCCTTCCGGGGCGGCCGAAATTTCGAGCAGCTTCTCGGCCAGCGCGATCTGCGTCGGGGAGCTGAAGAAGTTCGACACGTGGCCCAAGGTGGCCAGCTGGCTGGTGATCACGGAAGTCAGCAGCGGGTTCGCGTGGCCCAGGGTGTTCACCGCGATGCCGCCGAGCAGATCCAGGTACTGGTTGCCGTCGGCGTCCCAGACATGGCAGCCGGCCCCGCGCACGAGCACCCGCGACGGGGCGCCGAACACGCCGAGCAGCGACTTGGCGTAGCGGGCGGACAGATCCGCGCCGTGCAGCGCGGAGAGTTCGTTGGCCTCGTTCAACGCGCCGGTGGCGCGCAGTTCCTGACTCACTTGGATTCCTTAATCTGGGGTACCACCTGGGTGCCGACCCCGGCGGTGGTGAAAATTTCGAGCAGCATCGAGTGCGCCTCGCGGCCGTCGACGATATGCGCCTGGGGCACTCCGGCGTCCACCGCCTTCAGGCAGGCACCCATCTTCGGGATCATGCCCGATTCCAGGGTGGGCAGCATGCTGCGCAGCTCCTCGTTGGTGATCGAGCTGATCAGCGAGGACTTGTCCGGCCAGGCGGCGTAGAGCCCCTCCACGTCGGTGAGGATCACCAGCTTGGCGGCGCCCAGCGCGGTGGCCAGCGCCGCGGCGGCGGTGTCCGCGTTGACGTTGAGGATCGCGCCGGTGGGATCGGCGTGCTCGTCGAACTCCGGGGCGACGGTGGAGATGACCGGGATCATTCCGGCCTTGACCAGCGAATCCACCTGGTCGGTGCGCACCCGGGTGACCTCGCCGACCAGCCCGAGGTCAACCTCGACGCCGTCCACGGTGGTGCCGGTGCGCACCGCCTGCAAGGTGGCCCCGTCCTCCCCGGACATGCCCACCGAGTAGGGGCCGTGCGAGTTGATCAGGCCCACCAGGTCGCGCTGCACCTGGCCGGTGAGCACCATGCGCACCACGTCCATCGCCTCCGGGGTGGTCACCCGCAGCCCGCCGCGGAATTCGGATTTGATGCCCAGGGTGTCGAGCATCTTGTTGATCTGCGGTCCGCCGCCGTGCACCACCACCGGGTTGATCCCGGCGTGGCGCAGGAACACGATGTCCTCGGCGAAGGCGCGGCGCAAGGACTCGTTGACCATCGCGTTGCCGCCGTATTTGATGACCATCGTGGTCCCGGCGAAGCGCTGGATCCAGGGCAGCGCCTCGATCAGGGCTTCGGCCTTGGTGCGAGCGGCGCCGAGGTTGGTATGTGCTGTGTGCGGCATGGTGGGTTTGCTCCTGCGAAGGCGGCCTAGCTGGAGTAGGCGGAGTTTTCGTGGACGTAGTCGTGGGTCAGGTCGTTGGTGAGGATCGTCGCCTCGATCGCCCCGGCGTTCAGGTCGATGTCGATGGTGACGAAGCGGTCTTCCAGCGAGATCAGGTTGCGGTCCTCGCCGACGCCGCCGTTTTTGCAGACCATGACGCCGTTGATCGACACGTTCAGCTCATCGGGTTCGAAGGCCGCGGCCGTGGTGCCGACCTCGGAGAGCACCCGGCCCCAGTTGGGGTCCTTGCCGAAGATCGCGGTCTTGACCAGGTTCGAGCGGGATACCGCGCGGGAGACCTCCAAAGCGTCGGCCTCGGTGGCCGCGTTGTAGGTGCGCACCGCGATGGTGTGCGCCGCGCCTTCGGCATCGTCGATCAGCTTCGCGGCCAGCTCCTGGCATAGATCTGCCAGGGCTGCGGTGAATTCTGCCAGGTCCGGGGCGATGCCCGAGGCGCCGGAGGACATCAGCAGCACGGTGTCGTTGGTGGACATGCAGCCATCGGAGTCCGCCCGGTCAAAGCTCACCGCGGTGGCCGCGCGCAGGGCCTGGTCCAGCGCCTGGGGCTCGAGCACCGCATCGGTGGTGAGCACCACGAGCATGGTGGCCAGCGCCGGGGCGAGCATTCCCGCACCCTTGGCCATGCCGCCGATGCTATATCCGCTCACGCTGCGCGAGGCGATTTTCGGGACGGTGTCGGTGGTCATGATGCCGGCGGCGGCTTCGTCGGCGGCCCCTTGGCCGTCGGCGAGCGCGCCGGCCGCCTGCTTCACCCCGGGCAGCAGCTTACCCATCGGCAGCTGCATGCCGATCAGGCCGGTGGAGGCCACCGCCACGTCGCCCGAAGAGAGGTTCAGCAGTTCGGCCACGTATTCGGCGGTGCGGTGCGTGTTGCCGAATCCCTCGGCACCGGTGCAGGCGTTGGCGCCGCCGGAGTTCAGCACGATCGCATCCACCCGGCCGTCGCGGAGAACTTCCTTGGACCAGTGCACCGGGGCGGCGGCCACGCGGTTCGCGGTGAATACCGCGGCGGCGGTGAAGTCCGGGCCCAGGTTCTGCACCAGCACGACGTCGTTCTTGCCGGTGGACTTCAGGCCCGCAGGGACCCCGGAGGCCAGGAAGCCGGCCGGTGCGGTGACGCCGGCCAGTTCGGCCTGCGGAAAGGTGGGGGTGTGGGTCAGGCTCACGGTGCGACTCCTTGCATCATCAATCCGGTGGTTTCGGGCAGGCCGAGGGCGATATTCATCGATTGCACCGCGGCGCCCGCGGTGCCCTTGGTGAGGTTATCCAGCGCAAGGGTGACGATCACTCGTCCGGCGTGCTCGTCGAGCGCCAGCTGCAGCTGCACGTGGTTGCTCCCCTGCACCGCGCCGGTGGTCGGCCACTGGCCCTCGGGCAGCAGGTGCACAAAGGGCTCGTTGGCGTAAGCCGATTCCCAGGCTGCGCGCAGCGCGCCGGCGGTGACTCCGGGCTTGATGCGCGCGGTGGCGGTGGTCAGGATGCCGCGCGGCATCGGTGCGAGGGTCGGGGTGAAGGATACGGTGACTTCCTCCCCGGCGAGCTTGCTCAAGCCCTGCTCCATCTCGGGGATGTGGCGGTGGATGCCGCCGACGCCATAGGTGCTCATCGAGCCCATGGTTTCGCTGCCCAGCAAATGGGTTTTGGCGCTCTTGCCGGCCCCGGAGGTGCCCGAGGCGGAGACGATGACCACGTCTTTGGCCTCCAGCAGGCCCGCGCCGTAGCCCGGGGCGAGGGCCAATTGGCCGCCGGTCGGGTAGCAGCCGGGGACGGCCACGCGCTTGGTGCCGATCAGTTGTTCGCGCTGGCCGGGCAGTTCGGGCAGCCCGTAGGGCCAGGATCCGGCGTGCGGCGAACCGTAGAATTTCTCCCAGGCGGCGGCGGATTCCAGCCGGTGATCCGCCCCGGCATCGATCACCAAGGTGCATTCGGGCAGGGCCGCGGCGACCGCTGCGCTCGCGCCATGCGGAAGGGCGAGGAAGACCACGTCGTGCCCGGCCAGGTTTTCCACGGTGGTCTCCACGAGCACGCGGTCGGCCAGGGAATGCAGATGCGGGGCGACGCCGCCCAAACGCAGCCCGGCCTGGGAATGCGCGGTGATCGCACCGATCTCTACCTGTGGGTGGTTGGCCAAAATTCGAAGGACCTCGCCGCCGGCGTATCCGCTGGCGCCGGAGACAGCAACTGAAATCGTCATGACCTCACTCTACAACTGGTTATGCATCAAACCTAATAAATATGCATAAATAGTTCGTCATTTACGCAACCCGGGGTTGCCGCACACCCGGCTCACACCCTTCAGACCTAAACTAGTTACCAGGAGCCGTCAGCAATATGGCAAGGGACAAAGATTGGAAGCGCATCGCATGAATCAGCAGAGCATACTCGTCCCCCACGCAGGTGGGCCTGAAGTTTTGGAGCTCGGCGAAACCCAAATCCCTGCCCCGGGCGCCGGACAGGTGCTCGTCAAGGTCGAGGCCGCCGGGGTGAACTTCATTGAAACCTATCAGCGCTCGGGAGTCTACGCCGTGGACTATCCGTTCACCCCGGGCAGCGAATTCTCCGGCACCGTCACCCAGGTCGGTGAGGACGTGCGCCATTTGAAGGTCGGCGACCGGGTCGCCACCGCCAGCGGTGCAAAGGGCTATGCCCAATACACCGTGGTCAACGCGGCCGAGCTGGGCAAGGTGCCCGACAAGGTCGACCTGCGATTGGCCGCGGCGCTCCCCCTGCAGGGCATGACCTCGCACTACCTGACGCATTCGAGTTACCTGGTGCGTTCGGGCGATGTCATCCTCAGCTACGCCGGCGCCGGCGGAGTGGGGCTGCTGCTCACCCAGATCCTGAAGATGAAGGGCGCCACCGTCATCACTACCGCCTCCACCCAGGAGAAGAAGGATCTGGCCCGCGCCGCCGGAGCAGACTACGTGGTGGATTATGACCAGGTCGAAGCCACCGTGGACAAGGTCACCGGCGGGGTGGGCGCGCACGCGGTCTACGACGGCATCGGCAAGGACACCTTCGAAACCTCGCTGAAGGTGCTCAAGCGCCGCGGCACGCTGGTGCTCTTCGGCGGGGCCAGCGGGCAGGTGCCGCCCTTTGATCTGCAGCGGCTGAATGCGGCCGGGTCGCTGAGCGTGACCCGGCCGAAGCTCGCGGACTTCCTGGCCACCGACGAGGAACGTGCTTGGCGCTTCGGCGACGTCTTCGGCTGGGCCGCCAGCGGGGACTTGGATGTCCGCGTTGGACAGAAATTCGCGCTGGCCGACGCGCGTGAGGCGCATGCCGCGTTGGAATCACGCAAAACCACCGGCAAGGTGCTGCTCGTTCCCTAAACAGGGCCGGCAGGCATTCCAATGCCCGATGGACCAGCGAATCCATCGGGCATTGTTGCTCGTCTTCAGATTTTGGCCAACAACCGGGCGCTCATTGACCCATCTTGCGGATTAGTTCCGTGGAAATATATTTCATCTGCTGAGCTGAAATATGGTTAGTCGCCACGTAATCTATGTGCTCGGATTCAACTCGTTCCACGAAGTTACGAGCCCACCTGCCATTTGCCCGCGCTCCCGGATCCAACGAGGCGTAGGCCGACATCACTGTGTCGGCAAGGGCGTCGGGGTCAAAACTCCAATTCCGCGCCAACAGGTCTTGGACTATCTGAGCGATCTCCGCTGGGGAGTAATCGAGGAATTCAATCCGCAGAGGAATACGCGAGGGCAACCCCGGATTCGCCTTAAGGAACCGCTCCATACTCTCGGTGTAGCCAGCGAAGATTGCCACAAATTTGTCGCGGTCTTCCTCCAATCGGGTCACGAAGGTTTCCACTGCTTGGCGGCCGAAGTCACTATGTGAACCATCGGTTAGCTGGTAGGCCTCATCGACGAACAGCACTCCACCCATGGCCTCCTCAATGACTCGGCTCGTTTGTTCTTCTGTATGTCCGACCCATTTACCGACCAGTTGCGCACGGTCCACTGTCTTGACTGTGGGAGATTCGAGTAGCCCGAGGTTAAAGAAAATTTGACCGATGAGCTTGGCGACAGTGGTCTTTCCAGTTCCAGGGTTTCCTGCGAAGACCATGTGGTACGACGGGCGGGCGATCACTTCGCCTAGCTGCTGGCGCTGTTGGTCGATCTTTACCCGGTTCACCAGCTTTCTCACCCATTGCTTGACGTTGCCCAGCCCCACCAGTCGGTCGAGTTCGGCCAATAATTCATCGACTTTCTGCTGCTTCGCTTGTGCATCTCCGCCTAGTAGAGCCTCGAAATCCGCCGCGGTAATATGCGTGAGGGCTGCTTCGTCGTGACTCGGCTGGCCAAAGACCCGCCCTGCCATCTGCTTTACGAGCTCTTCGTTAAAGTTACGCACCCATCGACCGTTGCTCCGATCGGCGGCTTGGCCGTACTTTTGTGTGACCGTGCGACGATACAGCTGCTCGTCGACGGTGTAGTCGGCTTCCAGAAGGCTCCGGTAGCCGATCTCGGCAATTTCCAGCGCACTGTAGTCTTCAAAATCGAATCGGTTTGGAATGCGGGATTTCAGTCCCGGATTCATGTTCAAGAAGTCTTGCATCTGGTTCGCATAGCCGGCAAAGATCACTACGATGCTTTCCCTATGGTTCTCCATGTAGGCAAGGATTGTGTCGACGGCTTCCTGTCCAAAGGAATTTCCTTCCTTCTGATGCAATGAATATGCTTCGTCAACGAACAATATTCCGCCGCGGGCCTTGTCTAAGGCCTTCTGCGTCATGATCGCGGATGCGCCGAGATGCTGACCGACCAGATCCGGGCGCCCGACTTCAATGAAGTTGTTTTTCTCGATTGCACCTGCGGCGTATAGCGCATCACCGAGCATTCGAGCGACGGTGGTTTTGCCAGTTCCGGGGTTCCCGAGGAATAAGCTGTGCATGCTAATTCCAGTTGTTTTGAGTCCTTGTTCTTGGCGCATTTTATTGAACTGAACCATCTGGGTGAAAGTGGCAATTTGTTGCTTGACGGTCCGCAAACCCGTGAGATTATCGAGTTCCGTTAGCGGATTCGCCTCAGTGCTTTGGGCTACTTCACTTTTGGCCGACGTATCTGAATTGGTCCTGTCGTTCTGAGCCAGCTGCTGGCTGGACGCGTCACTGCTCGGCTCGACTGAAACGACTGGGCCGGTTTCCTGCAACATTTCGGTGTCTAGGTTTCGAATTTCGACGGCATTACCCGTGACATCCAGAATCGCATCGTCTTCACCCAACACACCAACCGTTGCGGTGTCCGGTGATTTCAAGTCCTTAATGGCTAAAGTACTCTCGGAAACATAGATTTCGGCATAGGTCGCCTCAGGTTTCACCTCGGCGCCACGCACCGTGGAATTCGATTTGACTACCATCGCCCGCATATTGCATTCGTTAACTTGAATTGTCAGCACACCGTGCGATTTCACGGTCGATCCTGTTTCGGCCCAGAGGCGATAGGCGCTACAGTCCACGAGCTGACCCTGACCGGCATTCCAGAAGTTCACCCATCCAAGGAACGAGTTCTCGGCCTCCAGCCTGGCGCCATCGCCGATATCCACCGATCCAGCCACCGCGCTGCTGTCGGCTGCGATTCGGCAATCGCTCATCTGCACGAGACCCTCTATGGCGACGACCGCAGGTTTTTCCGCGCCCGGAGCTGGCTGAATAATGACGTTCACGAGATTGACCGACTCGTCGCCCGCGACGAAGACCGCATTGCTGGCAGCCTTGGGCCGGATGGTCAGGTTCGAAACCCTGATGTTTGCCTTGTCCATGATTCTGATTCCGCCATGGAGAATCGTGCGTTCGGCCCTACCTCGACCAGCGATGTCCGCGCCCATCAGAATAAAGTGTTCATATTGCTCGAGGAAGTATTCGCCCTCTTCGAGCATGATGGTGTCCCCTTTATTCAGCTTCGGGGCCACCGCATTGGCGAAGTCACGCGCGTCTTTGAGATCCCATAGAATCACCTTAGGCTTCTGGACGGTTGGCATCGGTGGTTCCACCGGTTGAGGCTCCGCAGTCGACGTGTCCAAATTCTTTGTGGCCGTTCCCACCGCGGGAATGTCAATCCTGGCAGCGTTCTTGGTGACTAAGAGATATTTTTGCCCCTCGCGCACAAGAACGTTCCCGATCTTCAGGTAACCATCTTGGCAATAGCCCTCTAAGGGTTCGCTCTGGGCACGCAATAACTCGATACTGCAGGCGGATTCGCCTTCGATTCGCAAGGAGCGACGCCCCTCGGCCGGGTGTAATTCTAAAAACCCTGCGCAATCAACTCGGCTGCGTTCGAGTGCGACTATCGCAAAGCTGAACACATTCGAGGTAGTTGCCTTGCTCGCTGTCAAGGTCAGCAGCCCAATCCCTGAATCCTTGGCGAACAACACGCTATTCGACGATGCTTCGATGCTGGAGGCTGCTCGATCAGTGAATACATTGCTGTCAACCATGGAAACCGTGCTGGAACTGGCATATATCGCTGGGTACTTCCCTGCAGGTTCGCCATGAATTTGGCTGGATTGAAGTTCCAGCTGGGAATCCCTTACTGTCAACGCGTTGTGATAAGGCGGAGCTTGAATCGTGACGTTAGCAATTTGGCAGGTTCCCTGAATGCTCAGTTGACCGAAAATGACTACCTTGCTCGAATCGCCAAGACCGGTGATTTTTAGGTTGGATAAGGATACGGAGTCAACTACGTACTCCCCTTCCTTGAGCTGAAGCTCGTCGCCCTGTTTAGCCCGCCGAAGTGCATCCGTCAGGCTCAGCCCAAACCGGCCATTGCTTACGCGTATCTTTGCCACGAATTTTGCTCCTACCACGTGTTCATTTCGTTCATGGACTGGTCTATTCAATTTATCTCAGGTGGTTTAGAACACATCTTGGATGACCAGAAACTACTTAAGCGGCGCCGACTTCTGGCATCGATCGCTTCATACATCGCAGCCAGGCCTCGCATCGGGCCTACTGAATCCTCCTTGGCCAGTGGCAAGGTACTGCTCGTTGCGTAACCACTCGGTTCAATCTGCGAAAGGCTTCCGTTCAGCGCCAGCTGCCGGCCGTCGTCGTCTACTCAGGAACCAGCCTGTGAGACCGACTTTCCCCTCGATACAGCTGATTGCTTGGTTTTGAAGCTCTCGCAGTCCAACATGGCCGGAATAACATCTAGAATCGCGAGGATCCCCCGGCGCCGGAGAAGCTGCCGCCGCCGGAATAGCCGTGGGAGACGCCCGAGGAGCTGGCGGCCTCCCGGGAGGTGTCCACCGCGTTGACCCCGGTGGCGTACCCTGCGTGGTAGGAGTTCACCCGCCAGAACATCGAAGCCGGGTAGATCACATCGAGAATGGATCCCGAACGGCTCGCGCCGGTGCTGTCGTAGCGGGAGTGGCGCAGCGCTTCGTGCATCTCCTGCTTCTCTTCGGCGCTCGACGCATAGACCTCGACCTGCGCGCTGGCGTAGGCATCGAGCCGTTCGGTGAGCTGGCTGCGCAGTTCGGACAACTGATCAAGGGCGGTATCCACGTCGAGCTTTTCGGCCTTCAGCTCGTTGCCCAGATCTGCTACGGCCCGTTGTGCGCTGAAGGAGTAGGAATCCAGCGCGGCGGCTGCGGCCTGCAGCTCTTCCGGCGCCTTTTCGATCAGCGCGGGCAGCTCGGCCAGGTCTTCGAGCAGGGGTGCGGTTTGGCGGCGCCAGGCATCCTCCCACGCGGCGCCGCGGGTGTAGAGGGCCGCGGCGTCGTTGATCGCATCGTCGGTGAGGTCCAAGGCCTGGGCGCTGGCGTGGAATTCCTTGGCGCGGGCCACCCCGGGGCCGCTTGAACGCAGCTTCTTGCTCGCCTGCGCCAGCTCTTGCTGCGTGGTGAAGCAAGCGCGGTAGGTGGCGGCAAAGTCGGCGAAACGGCGTTCGAGCTCCGCGGCGTGGTGCGAGTCGCCAGGCAAGGTGCGCGCGGATAGTTCGGTGGCATCCAGGTCCATGGTCACATTGGTCAGGTGCGCGCTGCCCGATTCCAGCTGCTCGGCGAAACTCTTCCGCCGCCCCGAACGCACCGCGAGCGCTATCCCGGTACCTCCAATGGCGCCCAGGCTCCCCAGCCCTACGGTCCAGCCGAGCGCCGGATGCCGATACCAGGGGCGGTTGATGATGTTCGCGCCGCGCGTGGCGACGGCGATCATTCCGTCGGACCAGCGGGCCTGGTTAAAATCCTCGGAGCCTGCCTCGTGGATCGAGCGCATCTGAGAGTCGGATACCTTGCGGTCTTCGCCGAAGTAGGTCCCGATCTGGCCATCTCCAGGGCCCTCCACGGACAGCGTGATGATGAAGTAACCATCGGCCCAGTAGTCGCCGTAGTCCTCGGGGGCCTGCGAGATCCATTCGGGGTGCGCGCTGCGGGCGTGGCGCAGCGTCTCGGTGTTGATGTCATCCGCGTACTGGCCTTCGCGCGAATACACGGCGACCTTGGTGGGCTCGTTGAAGTCGATCTGGCCCACTGCGTCGCGCAGCTTCTGCTCGTTGAGCACGTTCGCGGTGTCATCGATGGTGATCGAATCCAGGTTGGTTCCCTCCGCCTGCGCCGCGGGCGGCACGGCGAGGAACAGCAGCGTGGCGGCGGCCGCCGCGGCGAGTGCACGGCGTGGAGACTTGAGCTGGCGCATGGAGAATTCCTCCCAGACAGATGATGCGAATTATTCCGAACGTTAGGCCAATAGCTCCATCCTAACGGCCGGCACGGGGTAGCTGCGCAGCCCGCGGAACGCCGCGGCGCGCTGCCAGGAGGAGCAGCACTGTGATTCCAGCGACCAATTGCCCCTTCAACTTCCCGGTAAGCGGTCCGAGGGTATTTAATGAGTTATGGACGTCGCAACGTCCGATCCCCCTCCAGGATCCGTACCCCCTTTTCCGAGAGTTCACTCCCCCTGAGCGCTCGTACCACTTGTGCATGACACTTTAGTGAAGGGACGGATCCGCCAAGTATGGACTCCGTAAATAGTTCAAAGACCGAGGAGCCTGGGCTCCACTCGCCCCAGTTCCCTTCCGGTGCGCTAGCTCCTGCCGAGCGCACCCTCATCGACATTCTGCAGGCCACCGCCACGGCGCATCCCGACGCGCCGGCCATTGACGACGGCGAACGCAGCGAAAGCTACGCGGAGCTGATCGAAGAGGTCAAGGCGAAGGCCCGCGCCCTGCATGAACACGGGCTGGGTGCCGGGGACCGGATCGGCGTGCGCGTCCCCTCGGGCACCCGCCAGCTCTACGAATGGATCCTCGCGATTCTCTGGGTCGGTGCCGCCTATGTACCGGTCGACGCGGACGATCCGGATGAGCGGGCGAAGGTGTTTTTCACCGAGGCCGAGGTCGCCGGCATCGTGAAGGGCCTGGAGGAGATCGTGGTTTCCGCCGATCGCCCCGCCCCCTTCCCGAACCCGCGCGCGCCGCAGCTGGATGACGACGCGTGGATCATCTTCACCTCCGGCTCCACCGGCAAGCCCAAGGGAGTGGCGGTCTCCCACCGATCGGCCGCCGCCTTTGTGGATGCCGAAGCTCAAATGTTCCTGCCCGAAGACCCGCTGAACACCTCGGACCGTGTGCTGGCAGGACTGTCGGTGGCCTTCGATGCGTCCTGCGAGGAGATGTGGATCGCCTGGCGCAATGGCTCCTGCCTGGTTCCCGCCCCGCGGGCGCTGGTGCGCAGCGGCATGGATCTGGGCCCGTGGCTGATCTCCCGCTCCATTACCGCGGTCTCCACGGTGCCCACGCTCGCCGCCCTGTGGCCGTCGCAGGCGCTGGAGTCCGTGCGCCTGCTGATCTTCGGCGGCGAAGCCTGCCCGCCGGAGCTTGCCGGACGTCTGGCCACCGCGGGCCGCGAGGTGTGGAACACCTATGGCCCGACCGAGGCCACCGTGGTGGCCTGCGGCGCCACCATGGACGGCAGCCTGCCGGTGCGCATCGGCCTGCCGCTGGCCGGCTGGGACCTGGCGGTAGTGGACGCCGAGGGGATCCCCGTCGCCGAAGGCGAAACCGGGGAGCTGATCATCGGCGGGGTGGGCCTGGCCCGCTATCTGGACCCGGAAAAAGACGCCGAGAAGTACGCGCCCATGCCCACCCTGGGCTGGGACCGCGCCTACCGCTCGGGCGACGTGGTGGTCAATGACCGGCTGGGACTGGTCTTCATCGGACGCGTGGACGACCAGGTGAAGATCGGTGGCCGGCGCATCGAACTGGGCGAAATCGACGCGGCGCTGAACTCGCTCGACGGTGTGTCCAGCGCCGCGGTGGCGGTGCGCGAAACCAGTACCGGAAACAAGCTGCTTGTCGGCTATCTGGCCGCCGACGCGGACTATGACCTGGATGCCGCACGCACCGAACTGCTCAAGGATCTGCCCGCGGCGATGGTGCCGCTGCTCACCGTGGTGGACAGCATGCCGATGAAAACCAGTGGCAAGGTGGACCGCAACGCGCTGCCGTGGCCGCTGGCGGGGACCGAATCCGAGCAGCCCGGCGAGGAGCTGACCGGGTTGGATGAGACCGGCGACTTCGTGGCCCGGGCCTGGAAGGGCGCGCTCGGCATGGCGGCCTCCAGCGCCGATGCCGACTTCTTCGGCTCCGGCGGCGGCTCGCTCTCGGCAGCCCAGCTGGTCTCCGCTTTGCGCGCCCGCTACCCGGACCTGACGGTCGCCGAGCTCTACGACTACCCGCGCTTCGGCGCGCTGGTGGAATACCTCGGCGGACAGCAGGTCAACGACGAGGTCATCGAGCCTCGCATCGTCAAGCGCACCAAGCGCATCACCCAAATCACCCAGACGCTGCTCGCGGTGCCGCTGTTCATCCTCTCCGGCCTGCGTTGGTTCACCTACCTGATGCTCGGTCACTGGTTCCTGCTCAGCGTGGGAATCCTCGAAGCGCAGCTGCCGATTCCGTGGTATTCGATTCTCGCCTCCTGGCTGATCTTCGTGACCCCGGCCGGGCGCATGGGGCTCTCGATCCTGGCCAGCAAGCTCTTGCTGCGCGGGCTGCAACCGGGAACCTATCAGCGTTCGGGCTCGATGCACCTGCGCTTGTGGCTGGCGCAGCACATTTCCGACGTGGTGGATCCGATTTCCCTGGCCAGCGCTCCGCTGCTGCCTTGGTATGCGCGCATGCTGGGCGCAAATATCGACAAATCCGCCACCATGCACACGCTTCCTCCGGTGACCGGAATGCTCACCGTCGGACCGGGGGCCACCTTGGAGCCCGAGGTCGATGTCTCCGGCTACTGGATCGACGGCGACCAGGTGCACGTGGGCCACGTGAGCGTCGGCGACTTCGCCTCCGTCGGCGCCCGCTCCACGCTGCTCCCCGGCGCGGTTGTGGCCGCGCAGACCATCGTGGAAGCCGGATCCGCCGTCTACGGCGAAACCCGCGAGAACTCGCGCTATGCCGGGTCCCCGGCCGTCCGCGAGGGGCGCGCCAAACCTCGCTGGCCCGAAGCAGTACCCGCGTACCGCCTCCTTCCGCGCGTACTGGGCGCGGCCGGTTCGATATTGCTGAACCTCTTGCAGTGGCTGCCGGTGGTATTGGCGGTGCTGGCGGTGGCCCCGATGCTGCGTGCCGAGGAATCGCTGACCTCGATCGGCTGGAAGTTCCTCCCCGCGGTGCTGCTCGCCGCGCTGGTGTGGTTCCTGTCCATGATGGCGCTGATCATCGTCGAGGTGCGATTGCTGTCCATTGGCCTGGTCGAAGGCTGGCATCCGGTCACCTCCCGGGTCGGCTGGCAGGCGTGGGCGACCGAACGCGTGCTGGATACCGCCCGCGATGCGCTCTTCCCGCTCTACGCTTCATTGTTCACCCCGGTGTGGCTGCGGCTGCTCGGCGCCAAGGTGGGCCGTGACGTGGAAATCTCCACGGTGCTGCTGATCCCGAAGATGACCACCATCGCCTCGGGCGCGTTCTTGGCCGATGACACCATGGTCGCCTCCTACGAATTGGGCGGCGGCTGGATGCACATCGCCCCGGTGCGCGTAGGCAAAAAGGCGTTCCTCGGCAACTCCGGCATCTTGCATGCCGGCCGCCGGGTGCCCAAGCGTTCGCTGATTGCGGTGCTTTCGGCGACCCCACGGAAGATGAAGGCCGGAACTTCCTGGATCGGATCTCCCCCGCATAAGCTGCGCCGCACCACGGTGGATGCCGAATCCGAGCGCACCTACCAGCCGCCGATGAAGCTCAAGGTCATGCGTGCGGCCTGGGAGCTCTCCCGTTGCCTGGCGGTATTCACCACGGTCGGCATCGCCGCCGGAGTGCTCTGGGCGCTGTCCGCGCTGGTGACCCACGTGAACCCGCTGTCCGCCGCACTGCTCTCCGGCGCGGTACTGGTCTTGGCCGGAGCTCTCGCCGCATTCACCGCGTTGGCCGCCAAATGGCTGGTGGTCGGGGTGATCCGCCCGGGCGAACACACGCTGTGGAGCTCGTTCATCTGGCGTACCGAAATGGTCGACTCTTTTGTGGAGCTGGTCTGCGCCCAGTGGTTTGCGCGTCTGGCCTCCGGCACCCCGGCGCTGGTCTGGTTCCTGCGCGCGCAGGGCGCAAAGATCGGGCACGGGGTGTGGTGTGAAAGCTACTGGTTCCCGGAGGCAGATCTGGTCACCTTGGAAGATCACGCGACGGTGAACCGCGGCAGCGTATTGCAGACCCACCTGTTCCACGACCGCATCATGTCCATTGACACGGTCACCCTCGGGGCCGGTGCCACGCTCGGCCCGCACAGCGTCATCCTGCCGGCTGCGAAGATCTCCGATGGCACCACCACCGGACCGGCTTCGCTGGTGCTGCGCGGCGAGGTGCTGCCAGCAAATACCTACTGGCGCGGCAATCCGGCGGTACGCTGGAACATCACGCCCGACGAATCACAGACAGTATAGGACCGCGCCGGATGCCCCAGAAGATCTTGGATGAATACACCAAGCACCACGGTTCGGCCGCGTACACCGTGGACCACTACGACCTGGAACTGACCTGCAAGCTCGCCAGCAACCTGCTCGAAGGCAAGGCGGTGCTGCACCTGCGCGCGCTCCAGGACTTGGACACCGTGCAATTGAACCTGCACGGGCTGCGCGTGCTGAAGGCCACCTGCCAAGGCAAAAAGGCCCAGGTCTCCAAGCGCAACCACCGCATCGAGGTGCAGCTGCCGAGCCGCTTGGCCGCCGGCGAGCGCACCGAGTTGACCCTGCGCTATGCAGGCAACCCCGGGGTGCAGAACGGTATCTGGGGCGAGGTCGGCTGGGAAGAGCTGACCGATGGGGTGCTCGTTTCCGGTCAGCCGACCGGCGCGGCGACCTGGTTCCCCTGCAACGACCACCCGAGCCACAAATCCACCTACCGCTTCTCCATCGCCACCGACGCCGGCTACCGGGCAGTGGCCAACGGCGAACTGATCAACCATTCACGCGCCGCCAGCCGTGACACCTGGGTCTACGAGCAGCGCGAACCGATGACCAGCTACCTGGCTACCTTGCAGATCGGCCGCTATTCGGAGATCCCCTTCGACGAGGAGCGGCATCTGGTGGCCTATGCGGTGCCCGGCATGGATCTGAAGGTCCGCGGGGCCTTCGGCAAACAGACCGAGATGGCAGAGGTCTTCGAACGGCACTTCGGCCCGTACCCCTTCGAGAGCTACAAGATCGTGGTGGTCAACGACGAGCTGGAGATCCCGCTCGAGGCCCAGGGGCTGAGCATCTTCGGGCTGAACCACCTGTCCATGGATTGGGAGGCGCAGCGCCTGATCGCCCACGAATTCTCCCACCAGTGGTGGGGCAACTCGCTGACCCTGAAGCATTGGAAGGACATCTGGCTGCACGAGGGCTTCGCCTGCTTCAGCGAGTGGCTGTATTCCGAAGCCGCCGGGGTTATGCCCATGGCCGAACGTGCCCGGCTGGCCTGGGAGCTGCTCGACGGGCAGGACCAGGATTTGGCCATCGGGGATCCGGGGGCCAAGGACATGTTCGATGACCGCGTGTACAAGCGTGGCGCGATGGCGCTGTTCGCGCTGCTCGGAGAGCTAGGCACCGAAACCTTCTACGCGATGCTCAAGGAGTGGGTGGCTGCCCGAAGCCACGGGCACGTGGACACCGAGGCGTTCATCGCGCACGCCCAGGGTTTCGCCCCCGACGCACTGGATGTCCCCGCCCTGCTGCGGCCGTGGCTGTACGACCTGCAGCTGCCGGTTTTCCCACGCTAGCGCGTCGCATAGAGCACCACCTGCGAACCGTCGAGTCTTCTCGGCGGTTCGTTTCTTTAAGCGCAGTTGCGCAATGCTCCATGAGTCTACCCGGTTGCATCTTCGGATTCTGCGTGCCAAAAACTTCGCTATTCGGTATTGCCATCTACCAGTAGTCGGCGATACTATCTACTGGTAGTCATTATCACTAGATAGCGTTTGGAAGGCCTCTATGGCAAAGCAGATGACCGAGTTGCTCAAGGGCACCCTGGAGGGGATCGTCTTGGCGATCTTGGATGAGTCCCCGGCCTACGGATACGAAATCACCGCACGGCTGCGCGGCAAAGGGCTCAGCGACATCGTCGAAGGAACCGTCTACGCCCTGCTGATCCGCTTGGAGAAACGCGGCCAGGTAGACGTGGAAAAGGTGCCCTCGGAAAAGGGGCCACCGCGCAAGGTCTACACCTTGAACGCGATGGGCCGCGATTACCTCGAAGAGTTCTGGAAGAGCTGGTTCTTCCTCTCCGAACGCATCGAAGCATTGCACACAAATTACACCAACCACGCAGAAGGAAAATCCTCATGAGTACCAAATGGTACGAAGTTCTCACCGGCCAGCTGCAGCAGAAAAAGCAGTACAAGGATGCCAAGGCCCGCTTGGACGCCCTGCCCGAGCCCTACCGCACAACAGCTACGGCGTTGAATCGCTACTTCATGTATTTCGGCGGTATCACCGACGGGGACACCATCGTGCAGATGTTCATCGACCACGCTGACCTGTGGGAGCGAGCCTCCATCGACCGGCTTCCGCTCAGTGAAGTTGTTGGCGAGGACCCAGTGGAATTCGCTGAAAACTTCACTCAGTCCTACGGAGGAAAACAATGGATCGACAAAGAACGCGCCCGGCTGATCAAGGCAGTTCAGGACGCGAAACGAAGCGAAGAGTCATGAACACCGAAGGTGCGCGCACCGCAATCAGCGTCCGCGGGCTGAAAAAATCATATAAGGATCTCCAAGTGCTGCGCGGAATTGACCTGGAGGTAAATCCCGGAGAGATCCTCGCATTACTCGGCTCGAACGGCGCCGGGAAAACCACACTCGTGCGGATACTTTCCACGTTGCTGACCGCAGATGCGGGCAGCGCGAGCGTCGCCGGTTTTGATATTGCCGCCCAGCCGCACCAGGTCCGCGAAACGATCAGCCTGACCGGTCAATTCGCCGCCATCGATCCGGTGCTCAGCGGCCGCGAAAATCTAGTATTGATGGCGCAGCTGCGTCATCTGGAACACCCTCGCCAGCATGCCAAGGAGCTGTTGGAACGGTTTGCGCTCAGCGAAGCTGGCGACCGGAAGGCCGCGACCTATTCCGGTGGAATGAGTCGCCGGCTAGACATTGCGATGAGCCTGATTGGGAATCCACACATCATTTTCTTGGACGAGCCAACCACCGGCTTGGATCCGCAGGCACGCTTGGAGGTCTGGGACACCGTACGCCGGCTCGCCGCGGACGGAACTACCGTGCTGCTGACCACGCAGTACCTCGATGAGGCCGAACAGCTGGCGGATCGTATCGCGATCTTGCACCGGGGAATCATCATTCAAAACGGGACCCTTGGCCAGCTCAAGGACTTGCTGCCGCCGGCCCACGTTGAATATGTGGAGAAGCAGCCTTCCTTGGAGGACGTGTTCCTCGCTCTGGTCGGCGCCCCGGATCAGGAGCCGTCATGACCGCCCACGCCCTGCACGACACCGGCGTACTCACCGGACGCTCGCTGCGTCATATCCTGCGCAGTCCCGACACGATCATCACCACAGCGATCACCCCGATCGCCATGATGCTGTTGTTCGTTTATGTGCTCGGAGGTGCAATTAATACCGGCACCGATGGCTCCTACATCAACTACCTGTTACCCGGGATCCTGCTGATCACCATTGCCTCGGGTATTGCGTATACCGCCTACCGGCTGTTCCTGGACTTGCAAGGCGGCATCTTTGAACGCTTCCAATCCATGCCGATCTCCCGATCCAGCGTGTTGTGGGCGCATGTCTTCACCTCGCTGCTCGCAAACCTGGTATCGATCGCCATCGTCATCGGGGTGGGGCTGCTGATGGGCTTCCGCTCCCAAGCCTCGATCGGGGGCTGGTTGGCGATAGTGGGGATTCTGGTGCTCTTCGTCTTGGCGTTGACTTGGCTCGCGGTCATCGCAGGGCTGAGCGCGAAGACCGTAGATGGGGCCAGCGCGTTCAGCTACCCGTTGATCTTCGCCCCATTCATCAGTTCCGCTTTTGTGCCTACCGCCTCGATGCCCTCTCCGGTGGCCTGGTTCGCCGAACACCAGCCGGTGACCTCCATCGTTGACACACTTCGGGACTTATTTTCCGGGCAGCCAGTTGGACAAGAAATCTGGGTGGCGCTGGCCTGGCTGCTGGGAATCCTAGTGATCGCGTACTCGCTGGCGAACCTGATCTATCGCCGTAAAATCAGGTAGCTGCGAGGGTAAGAAATAAGAGCATCGCGAGCAGACCGGAGCGTGCTCCCCGCGGGCCCTGGACACCGGGGCATACAAGAACATTCGATCGGCTCATCGAGCGTCCGACGGCGAGCACTACCGGGATTCGCCTTGGAGCCCCGCCTCGAAGTTCGCGCCCTGCAGCACGATTAGTTCTTTCTCCTACCCGCCAAAGAGTTTTAATCACATCTTCCCTTTTCAAGCTCTGGTTTCCCAATTGTTCATATTGTGTTAACCGGCAAAAATTAGGCTGGGGCCATGACGGTTGAACTCCCCCTCCTCGAAGAGGCTTTCCACGGATATTCGGTTTTGGACAATGACGACGACGACCCGGTCTTAGTTCGCGCCGACGGGAGCATCGTGGACACTTGGCGGGAAGACTACCCGTACGAGGCCAAGATGGACCGTGTCACCTACGACGCGGAGAAGCGAGCGTTGCAGATCGAACTGCTGAAGCTGCAAAAGTGGCTCAAGGTGCATGGTCGACGGCTGATGATCGTTTTTGAGGGCCGCGATGCCGCCGGCAAGGGCGGCACGATCAAGCGGTTCGCCGAGCATCTGAACCCCCGCGGCGCTCGTGTTGTCGCGCTCGAAAAGCCGACGGAGCGCGAATCCAGCCAGTGGTACTACCAGCGCTACATCGAGCATTTCCCGACGGCCGGGGAGATCGTGCTCTTTGACAGGTCCTGGTACAACCGCGCCGGGGTGGAACGCGTGATGGGGTTCTCCACGCAAAACCAGGTGGAGCATTTCCTGGAGCAGACCCCGCATTTCGAGCGGCTGCTCGTCGAGGAGGGCATCGACCTGGTGAAATTCTGGTTCTCCGTCTCCGCCGGCGAACAGCTGACCCGCTTCACGATTCGCCGGATCGACCCGGTGCGCCAGTGGAAGCTCTCCCCCATGGACCTGGCCTCGCTGGACAAGTGGGATGATTACACGGCCGCGAAGAAGCAGATGTTCTTGAAGACCGATACCGAGCACGCCCCGTGGACGGTGGTGAAGTCCAACGACAAGAAGCGCGCCCGGTTGCAGGCGATGCGCCACGTGCTGAACCTCTTCGAATACAAGGGCAAGGACCACGAGCTGGTCGGCACCCCGGACCCGAAGATCGTCGGCCGCGCGGCGCGGGTTATCAACCACGGCGAGGAGTTCTAGCGCCGGCCCTTGTGCCTCGGCCGCAGCCGGCACTACGCTGGGGCAACCGACAAACACCACCGCCGGATGCCGGCGGAATTCCCAGCGCGAAGGAACGATCATGGCCGATCCCGCCGAAACCGTACGGCGGGCTGCGGCGCCCGCGCTCTATGTGCTCTTCCCCGGCACCGCCCGGGAAGCCTTGGGCCGCTACGCGCAGATCTTCGGCGGCAAGCTCTCGCTATTCAGCTACGCGGAATTCTCCCGCGCAGATGGCGCCGGCGAGGCGATCGCCCACGGCATGCTCGACGGCGTGGTCACCCTCTTCGGGGCGGACGCCGCCGAAGGGGAAAAGTCCGTGGCCATGCAGGGGCTGATGCTTTCGCTGCTGGGAACCGCGGCCCCGGAGGTTTTGCACGGCTGGTTCGACCAGCTCGCGCAGGATGGCGTGGTGATCGATCCGCTCGCGGCTAAGCCGTGGGGCGCGACCGACGGGCAGGTTGTGGACCGCTTCGGACTGCACTGGCTGATCGGCTACGAACCCGAAGGCTAGGCCCCTCCGGAGCGCGACGGCATGCTTTATGAGGGCAGCGGATTCCCGTACGGATAATCCACCCAGACCCCATCGCCGCTCTCGGGGCAGTGCCGCTCGGCCCCGTTGCGCACGCAATGCGTGTCCGCCGGGTAGCGGTGCCCCTGCATCAGCTTGCCGAATTCGATCGATCCCAGATCGGATACCTCGCGCCCGTCTCGGTAGCGCAGCGCGTAGTTGAAATAGCGGAAGCGGCGCTTGGTGAACCGGCGGATCCCGGACAATGCCGAGGCGCGCACCGCAACGGGCAGCTCAAGACTCATGGTGCCATCATTCCGCGTGGCCGGACGCGTCGAATCCGCTGGCGACGACCGTGGTGAAATGCTCAACGACGGGGAACGGCTCGTAGAAGTGATGCAGCGCCTGCTTCCACCGCTGGTATTCCGGCGAACGGCGAAAGCCCTCGGTGTGGGCCGCAACCGACACCCAGCGCACCAGCAGCAGATAGTCTCCCGGGGATTCGATCGAACGCGATAGCTCCAAGTTCGCGAACCCCGGTTGGCACTCGATCAGCTTTCGCGCCTCGGCGAAGGCGGCCTCGAATTCTGCTTCCCGACCTTGTCGGACAGGAAGTATTGCGTGTTCCAGGATCATTCTCTGAGCCTAGCAATTCGCGGTTTAGCGGATCCTATGTGACGCTCCGCGGCCCGCCGTCGCGAGGGCTAAGCTGCCCACCGCTCGCTTCGTGGGCCCCGTTTCACGAGCTCACGCGCAGAAGCTGCGATGCGGGATCTTGGCTGGCTCCGCTGCCCTATCCAGATGCGGCGGCTCTGCCTATGCTGGGAGGCGTAGGTCCCATGCCGCGTCCAACAATACGAAGGAAGGCATCCTGATGGAAGCAGAGACCCTCATGCTCGCCGGAATTCTTTTGCTGTCGCTGATCGTGGTGACCACCGGCGGGCAGTTGCTGCTCAGGATCACCACCGGTGCGCTGTACGCCAATGAGCTGCAGAAGTCCTGGTTTCGTGCCGGGCACGCGCATGCCGGCGTGCTGCTCGTGCTCGCCCTGGCGCTGCTTCCCTACACCGATCATTTCGCCACGGAGAACTTCTTCGGCTCTGTGGCTCGGCTCGGCGTACCAGTTGCCGCAATCTTGATGCCGGCGGGATTTTTCCTCAGCGTCATCGGCAAGGACCCGCAAAAGCCCAGCAAGCTAGCTTGGCTGATCGCGGTCGGGGCCACTTCGCTCATTGCGGGCCTGCTCGCCGCGGGAATCCTGGCCATTCAAGCCGGGGCCGGCGGCTAATCCATCGGGGGTCTAGGATCCGAGCTCGTCTCCGGGAAGCGTGGCGCGTGGCCCCAAGGGCCGGTGGGATTCTTCTTCCCACTCCATCGTAGGTGTGGGTGGATCATCCAGATGCACGCCGGCGCCTCGTTGGATCATGGTGACCGCTCCCATCGCCAGGAATACCGCTACGGCCACCGCCGCGATGCCGAGCACCAGGATCAGCAAGACGGCGCCGAGGCGCGAAGCTACGCGTGAGCCCATGGGATACCGCCTTCCGAGTCTGCCATAAACGCTAATTCTATCGGTACGCGCCGGCTTCGGCCGGGACAACGGCAGAAACTTTCGGCCTGTTCACCCATTTTTCATCCGGAAACGGCAAACGCCCCGAGATTTCCGCGGGCTGCGGATCTCTCGGGGCGTTGGGCGTGCTATGCCTGGCTTAACGCTGGGTGGCGCCGAACTTCTCGGTAGCCAGGGCCACCGCGGCGGCGCGCGCCTCGGAGGCTTCATCGGCGGTCAGCGTGCGATCCTCGGAGCGGAAGCGCAGCCCGAAAGCCAGCGACTTCTTGCCGTCCTCGATGCCCTTGCCCTGGTAGACATCGAATAGGGCGATGTCTTCGAGCAGGGCACCGGCGCCTTCGCGCAGGGTGCGCAGCACGTCTCCGGCGACAACGTGCTCGTCCACGATCAGCGCGACATCCTGAGTGGCCAGCGGCTGGGTGGACAGGTGCTGTGCGACGACCACGGCGGGAGCGGCGGCCATCAGTGCGGTGGCGTTCAGCTCCATGGCGACCGTGCGGGCCGGCAGATCGGCGTCCTTGAGCAGCTGCGGGTGCAGTTCACCGGCGTAGCCGATGACTTCTCCGTTGAGCTTCAGTGCCGCGACGCGGCCCGGGTGGAAGGCCTGGTGGCTGCCCTGGGCAATCTCCAGCGGGGATCCGAGCAGGTCCGCGATCGTGCGTGCGGTATCCAGCGCGTCGGCCCAGTCCCAGGCGCGCGGGGTGAACCCGACGCCTGCGGCGGCCTCGTGGCCGGTGAAGACCGCGGCCACATGCCACGGCTGCTCCGGCACCCCGCCGAACAGCTCGGCAAGTACCTCATCGCTTGGCTTCACGCCCAGCGGAGGCAGCACCGAAGAGCCCAGCCGTTCGCCCGGCAGGAACACCAAGCCGCCCTCGTAGAGGGCCAGGTCGCGGAATCCGCGGCCCAGGTTGCGCCGTGCGGTGTCCAGCAGGCCCGGCAGCATCGAGGTGCGCAGGAAACGGAATTCCTTGGAGATCGGGTTGGCCAGGGTCACCGCGTCGACCGTGGTTCCGGCCACCGGTGCGCCGAAGGTGTTGTTCTGCGCTGCGGAGACGAACGGGTAGGACAGGATTTCGGTCAGTCCGAAGTCGGCCAGGCCCTGCAGGAGGCGGCGGCGCTGGGACTGGGCGCGAGTCAGGCCGCGGCCCGGAGGGGCCACCGGCAGGGTCGCGGGGATCTGGTCGTAGCCGACCACGCGGGCGACCTCTTCGACCAGGTCTTCCTTGATCGCCAGGTCAGGGCGCCAGCTCGGTGCGGTGACCGCAAAACCGGCGGCGTTCTGCACGACGGACGCACCAATGCCTTCCAGCGCCTCGATGGTCTGCGCGTCGGTGTACGGCACCCCGATCAGGCGTTCGGCGTATCCGGCCGGCAATTCGATCACCGTGGCCGCCGGGATTTCGCCGGCGTCGGTGACCCGCGCGGTCTCGGTGCCGCCGGCGAGCTCGACCAGCAGGTCCACGGCACGCTGTGCGGCGATCTGCATCACCTGCGGGTCAACTCCGCGCTCGAAACGCTTGGAAGCTTCCGAGGGCAGCTTGTGGCGGCGGCGCGAGCGGGCGATGGAGACCGCGTCGAAGTGCGCGGCCTCGATCAGCACGCGGCCGGTCTCAGAGCTGACCTCGGTGGTGGCCCCGCCCATGACGCCGGCGATGCCGATGGCCCCTGACTGATCGGTGATCAGCAGGTCCTCCACGTGCAGTTCGCGCTCCTTGGCATCCAGGGTGGTGAGCTTCTCCCCGGGGTTCGCCCGGCGCACGGTGATGGCTCCGGTGAGCTTGTCCGCATCGTAGAAGTGCAGCGGCGCGCCGAGTTCGAGCATCACGTAGTTCGAAATGTCCACGATCAGCGAGATCGAGCGCATGCCGGCCAGCTGCAGGCGCGAAGCCATCCAGCGCGGGGTCGGACGGCTCGGGTCGACGCCGGTGACTTCGCGGGTTACGAAGCGAGTGCAGCCTGGCACGCCGTAGATCGGGGCGCTGTCTTCCAGCACGACCCGGTGCCCGGCCTCGGCGGCCGGGGTGACCTTCACGGTGGTGGCCGGGTCGGTGAACGAGGTGCCGGTGGCCAGCGCGTACTCGCGGGCGGCGCCGCGGATCGAGAAGCAGTAGCCGCGGTCCGGGGTCACATTGATCTCGGCGGCCTGGTCGGTCAGCCCGAACAGCTCCATGACGTCGGTGCCCAGCTCCGGGTCCAAGCCCAGGGTGGAGAGCACCATGATGCCGTCGTGGTCCTCGCCGATGCCCAGCTCGCGGGAAGAGGCGATCATGCCGGCCGAGACGTGGCCGTAGGTCTTGCGCGGGGTGATCTTGAAGTCCCCGGGCAGCACCGCGCCGGGCAGGGTGACAACAACCTTGTCGCCCTCCACGAAGTTGTGCGCGCCGCAGATGATGCCCTGCACCCCGGATGGCTCGATGCCCTTGCCGGTCAGCGGCTGCTCCTGGCCTTCTGGAACCACGCGGACCTGGCACCAGTTGATGGTCTTGCCGTTGGTCTGCTCCTCCTTAACCAGGGAGAGCACCTGGCCGACGACGATCGGGCCGGACAGGGTGTCGGAGGGACGGTGCACGTCCTCTTCCTCGAGGCCGACCTTGACCAGGTCTGCCATGATGTCTTCGGCCGAGGCATCGGCCGGTACCTGCGCATACTCGCGCAGCCATGAAAGCGGAATACGCATAACCTAGATCTCCATCCCGAAGTGCTGGCTGAAACGGACGTCGCCCTCGATCATGTCGTGCATGTCGGGAACGTCGTTGCGGAACATGAGCGTGCGCTCGATGCCCATGCCGAAGGCGAAGCCGGAGTACTCTTCCGGATCGATGCCGGCGGCGCGCAGCACATTCGGGTTGATCATGCCGCAGCCTCCCCACTCGATCCAGCGCGGTCCGCCCTTGGCGCCCGGGTGCCAGATATCGAGCTCGGCGCTCGGCTCGGTGAACGGGAAGTAAGCCGGGCGCAGGCGGATCTGTGCCTCGGCGCCGAACATCTGGCGGGCGAAGTGCTCCAGTGTGCCGCGCAGATCGGCCATGGTCAGGCCCTTGTCCACGGCCAGTCCTTCGAACTGGTGGAAGACCGGGGTGTGCGTGGCGTCCAGCTCATCGGTGCGGAAGGTGCGTCCCGGGCAGAGCACGTAGACCGGCACCTCGCGCTCCAGCATCGAGCGGACCTGCACCGGGGAGGTGTGGGTGCGCAATACCAGGTGCGCGTCGGCGGGCTCGATGAAGAAGGTGTCCTGCATCTCGCGGGCAGGATGGTCCGGCTTGAAGTTCAGCGCGTCGAAGTTGAACCATTCGGATTCCACCTCGGGGCCTTCGGCGATTTCCCAGCCCATGCCGACGAAGATGTCCGAGACGCGGTCCTGCAGGACCGAGAGCGGGTGGCGGGCGCCGGCACGGCGGCGCCGCGGCGCGGCGGTGACATCGACCGTTTCCTCGATCAGGATGCGGGCGGCTTCGGCTTCTTCGAGCACTTCGGTGCGCGCGGCCAGGGCCTTGTTGACGCGGCCGCGGGCGCCACCGACGAGCTTGCCGGCTACGGCCTTCTCGGTTTTGTCCAGCTTGCCGATCTGGCGGTTGGCCAGCGACAGCGCGGACTTCTCCCCGGTGTGAGCCAGCCGTGCGTCTTTTAGTTCGGTCAGGTCGCCGGCGGTCTCGATGGCTGCTAGTGCCGCCTGGACCGCGGCGTTGATGCCTGCTTCATCGGTCGGATGCGGGACGCTTTGGTCCGTTTCCGTTGCCTCTTGGGTTGTCTGATCAGACATGGGATCGATCGATCCTTCTCTTCGCTCGTGGAACTCTTGGTTCCTATTCTATTGGCTAGGGCCCGCCAACGTTTCAACGATGACGGGCCCGGGCCGTGAAGATGCTTACGATTCGCTTAGTGGCCGCTCGGGTCCTTGGCACCCTTCGGCGCAAAGGCCAGGACAATGATCAGCACGAGCACCAGCAGGGCGCCGCCGAAGATCACCGAGTAGAACAACGCGTAGTTGGCGCTGCCGGTGGCCTTGTATTCCTCGGCGCCGGCCATCATATCGAAGGCTACCGAGTGGTGCTCGATCTCGCCCGCAGAGTGCGAAACAACCTTGCCCGGGAAGCTGACTACCAGATTTGCCTCGGTGAACTGTTCGTTGACCACGACTTCTCCGGCACCGGGCATGGAGAACTCAAATTCGCCGCCCTTGTCGGTCAGCGAGATCGGGAAGCCGAAGGTATTGAAGGCATCCTGCAGCTGGACGAAGTTCATCTTGCCGACGGTTTCGAAACGCAGTCCGACGTTCTCCCCGTCGTCGACGGTGGTGTAGCTCCACTGCTCGCCGAGGATCTGATCCAGTTCATCGGTATTCAGCTGGCTGGCCAGCACGTCTTCGAAGGGCTGGCCCTGCAGGTTTTCCTGATGAGTGGTGACCTGCAGCGCACCGGTGGCCTGATCGGCACCGGTCACATTGACTTCAGCGTTCATGTTGACGCATCCGGACAAGGCCAGGATTGCGGTAAATACCAGCGCGAGAACGCCAAGAAGTCTCTTCACTCGGATTGCTCCTCAAGTTTATTGATTGATTATCTACATTTTGCCGACACTGGGCACTTGTTCCAGCTTACGCGGTTTAGAGCGCGCGCCCTGCATGGGCTTGAGCCAGGCAGGCGGCGACGATCGGAGCGTCCGCTTCGATCCACGGCACCGCGGTGCCCAGCGATTCGTCCAGAGCCAGCCAGGCCAATTGGTCGTGCCCATCGAGCGTGTCGGGGGTGCCGGAGCTGATGGTGGCGAACCAGACCCGCATGGCGGCCTGTTCGTTCAGCGCCCAGCCCTGCGTGAGCGGGCCGGTTATTTCGGCGCCGAGCGTCAGCTGCACGCCGAGCTCCTCGCGCAGCTCTCGATGCACCGCCTCGATATCCGACTCCCCCGGTTCGACCTTGCCACCGGGAAACTCCCAAAGGCCGGCCAAGACTGCCGGGCGGTTGCGCCGGGCGGCCAGCATTTTTGTCGGCGAGGCGAAGCTATCGACGATGGCTACGGCGACGATCTGTTTCAGATTCATGGAGGTGTTCCTTGGGCTTTAGCGTTGGGCGCGGGCCGAGGCATACAGGCAAACCGTCGCGGCGGTGCTCACGTTCAGCGATTCGGCCACCCCATAGAGCGGCACCGCGACCTTGTGCCCGGCCAGGTCCTTTTCCCGCTCGTCGAGCCCCTGCCCCTCATTGCCGAAGAGCCAGATGGTGGGCCGCTCGAGCACCGGTTCATGCTCAGGCAGATCGGCTCCACTCCCCGCGCGCAGTACCGCCGCATCCTGCAGAGTGTCCAGGTTGTGGGCAGCGTAGCCATCGGCCGCGAGCACTTGCAGGCGTTCCCCGGCGGCAACGATGAATTCGTCGAGGTCGACGTCGCTGAGCACCGGCAAGTGGAAGAGCGAGCCGACGGTGGAGCGAACGGCCTTCGGATTGTAGATGTCGACGCTGTCCTTGGTCAGGATCACCGCGTCGGCACCCGCCGCATCGGCGGCACGCAGAATGGTTCCGGCATTGCCCGGATCCTGAATTCGGCAGAGCACCGCGATCAGCTTGGGGTTGCTGGCCAGCACCTCGGGAAGCTGCGGCTGGGACATTGCGACGACCGCGAGGATGCCTTGCGGGTTCTTCGTATCCGCCATCGCCGAGATGACATCGCCGGTGACAAAATAGGTGCGCACCTTGGCCGCGTCGAGCAAAGCCGTAAATTCTTCGTGGCGCTCCAGGAAACCCGGGACCACGTAAACCTCTTGGACCAGCTGGTCGTTGGAACGGTGCGCCACCAGCGCCTCGCGGACCGCTTGCGGGCCTTCGGCAAGGAATTCGCCGGTTGCCTCACGGCCCTTGCGGTGGGCCAGGCGGGCGACCGCCTTGACTCGGTCGGCGCGCGGATTGGACATCACGTCTGGGGGAAAGCTCGTCATTATTCGAGAATACCGGTAGAAGCACCGAAGGGTGGGTTCCGCACTATGTGCGGCACCCACCCGATGGTGTGATCTGTCCTACCTGAGGCTTAGCTCAAAGGGAGAAACGGATTTACTTCATCTGCTGGCGGGATTCTCCACCAGCTGGCTCGAAGCCTGCGCCCTTGGCAGCTTCGGTCGAGTTGAACCAGAACTCGGCCTCGGTCTGCTCGTACCAGGTCGAGCCTGGGACGTGGTACTTGTTCGATCCGGCGTTGCCCTTGATGACGAAGCCTTCTGGTGCGTCCTGGCCTTCAACGGCCTTGATCACGCCTTCGCCTTCGACGCTCTTGGCTGCTGGTGCAGCTGCGGCCTTTGGAGCCTTGGCAGCCTTTGGTGCGGAAGCTGGTGCTTCTGCGCCGCGAGGAGCGTTGACATCTGCCGGAAGAGCGTCCTTTGCAACCTTGACCAAGGTAGCGAAAGCGTTCGAGTCCGAAACAGCCAGCTCGGAGAGCATGCGACGGTCAACCTCGACCTCAGCGGCCTTCAGGCCCTGGATCAGACGGTTGTAGGTCAGGCCGTTGGCGCGGGATGCAGCGTTGATACGCTGGATCCACAGGCGACGGAAGTCGCCCTTGCGCTTACGGCGGTCGTTGAAGCTGTAAACGAACGAGTGGAGCAGCTGCTCCTTGGCCTTACGGTACAGGCGCGAACGCTGACCGCGGTAACCCTTTGCGCGTTCCAGAACGACGCGACGCTTCTTATGGGCGTTTACTGCCCGCTTCACACGTGCCACGTGTGTACTCCTTCAAGTCAGTTCCTCCCACCCGGGATAACCAGGTGAAAGCGAAATCTATGGTTGTTGGGGTTGTGCTTCCCCGAATTGCGAAAGGGAGAGCTTAGAGGCCCAGCATCCGCTTGATGGTCTTCACATCGGCCTTAGCTACCAGCTGGTCAGAAGCCAGGCGGCGCGTGACGCGCGAGGACTTGTGCTCCAGGTAGTGACGACGGTTGGCCTGCTGGCGCTTGAGCTTGCCGCTACCAGTCAGCTTGAAGCGCTTCTTGGCGCCACTGTGAGTCTTGAACTTCGGCATAGCTGCCGTTCTCCTAACGTGCTCCACATAAATCGTGAGATCTGTGGGGATCATCCGAAGCGGGCCTCTTGGCAAGGTGACCGCTGCTGTTCTCTTGTAGTTGGACCTTCGCAAGGAAGATCCTTCACCGTTTCCGATGACGGGCCCGGAGGCCCAACATGCTTGGGCTAGGCTTCGCCTTCAGCCGCGTTGCGAGCCTGCTCCAGCTTCGCGAGAGCTTCATCGTCCATCGCTGCTGCGACGTTCTGACCCTCGGTCTCTTCTGGGGCGTCGGTGCGGATCTTGCGCTTCGCGCTTTCCCGGCCACCCGACTTCTGCTGCTGTTCGCGGCGAGCCTCTGCCTTGTTCTTCAGCGGACCGACAACCATGACCATGTTTCGGCCATCGATGCGAGGTGTGGACTCTACGAGCCCGACCTCTGCTACGTCTGCTGCAAACTTTTCTAGCAAGCGAATGCCCATCTCTGGGCGCTGCTGCTCACGTCCACGGAACTGGATCATGGCCTTGACCTTGTCGCCTGCGCCTAAGAAGCGCAGTGCGTGGCCGACCTTGGTCTCGTAGTCGTGGGTGTCGATCTTCAGGCGGAAGCGAACTTCCTTCAGGATCGTGTTGGTCTGGTTCTTACGAGCTTCACGAGCCTTGACAGCGGCTTCGTACTTAAACTTGCCGAAGTCCATCAGTTTGCATACAGGAGGCTTGGCGGTCGGTGCCACCTCGACCAAGTCCAGATCGGACTCGACAGCGAGTCGGAGTGCGTCCTCGATGCGGACGATTCCTACCTGCTCACCATTGGGGCCGACGAGACGTACCTCTGGCACGCGAATGCGCTCATTAATGCGTGGATCGCTGATGTGTCACTCCTGATTTTCGTAAGTCACTTACTCGCAAATGAAGAAGGCCCCCGTCTGCGAAGTGCAGGCGAAGGCCAAAAGATAGACGACACAATAGCTTTACGATATTTCCCCGTAAAACTATTTCCGGATACTCATAAATATCCTGCCGAATTACCCGGAAGCCTAAGCGGCTACTGCGGGTGGGAGCTGGCCTCCACTTGCATGGCTCAACACTGATCTCTTGGTGACATCATCCGGATACCGGACGCTCTCAAGTACCTGTATTGAGTCGGTCTGTGACAAGCTTAGCAGTATGAGTACCGAAGACACCAACTCGCAGCAGCACGCCGTCGAGCAGCAGATGCGCGACATCGCAGAAGTTCCAGCAGTAGAGATCATCACCACCGCCGCAGTTCACCTGATGAGCGCGGCCGCGGTCAAATGCGGACTGGCAGAAGGTGATGACGCCGATGAGCTGAAGGATCTTGATGAAGCTCGCAAGCTAATTACCGCTCTGGCTGGCCTAGTCACCGCGGGTGCACCGGAGCTTGGATCACAGCACGCGGCACCACTGCGTGACGGTCTGCGAAGCCTTCAGCTCGCCTTCCGCGAAGCATCATTGATCCCGGATGCGCCAGGCAAGGGCCCGGGCGAAAAGCTCACCGGACCGGTCAACTAGCGATTATTTCGCAGAATATTAAGAGATTAACGTCATGGATCCGCTTCCTTTGGGAAGCGGATCCATGCTCGTTTAAACATGAACTTTCCGTTTCGGAACAGATATTGCCGGATTGAAACGAGCCACAACGCGTTGCACTAGATAGGCTTCACTAATGGAGACTTTCGAACAGCCGGTGCTGCACGCCGGGCGCTATGTCTTGCGGCCGTTCGACATCCGCGACGTGGCACTGATCGAGGCGGCCTCGCTGGATCCGCTCATTCCGTTGATCACCAGCGTTCCCATTAAGGGATCCAGCCAGGACTTCGCGGACTTCATTTACAGGCAGCAACAGCGCGTGGCTGAGCGCACCGGGTATTCTTTCGCGATCGCCGAGGCGCAGACGAATCGGGCGGTCGGGCAAATCGGCTTGTGGCTGCACAACGTTGCCGCCGGCCGGGCAAGTATCGGATGTATCGGATACTGGGTCGATCCTGGACACCGTGGACGCGGTGCGGTGAGCGCGGCGATGGATGCACTCACCGTTTGGGCCCTGGAGCTTGCGCCCATCCATCGGGTGGAGCTGTACGTCGAACCATGGAACGAAGGTTCCTGGCGGGGCGCCGAAAAATGCGGTTTCACCCGCGAAGGAATACTGCGAAGCTGGCAACTGATCGGCACCGAGCGCAAGGACATGTACTGCTACTCCCGGCTGAAAACCGATGGGCCGGAGCGCTAGCAAAAGCACGATTCCACTACGAGAGGCAGGATCAATGATGGACCGTCAAACGCAGAAGATTGTTCTGGAACCATTGCACGAGGGGCATCGGCCGTTCGTCATTTCCCTGGCCTCCGATGAACGAGTCACTCGCTATATCGGTGATGGCTCAGTCTGGGACGATCAGACGATCGGCGAGCGAATCCAGTTGGCACTGAGCGCGCTGCCGCTGGCCACGGTTGGGGCCACTCGCTGGTTTGTGGCTATCGCTGCGGGGCATCCGGCAGGGCTGGTCGTGGCCACCCGTAAACCCGAGGGAGTCGAACTTGGGTATTGGGTCTCCCCCGGCTATTGGGGTCAGGGAATCGCCGGTGCCATGGTCAATAACGCGATAGGGCTGATCCCCGAACTATTTCAGGTGCGCCGTTTGATCGCCCGGGTTGACCCAGCCAATGTTGCCTCAGCCAAGTTGTTGGCGCGCAGAGGCTTCACGGGGCGGTCAAGCACCGACGGGCTGGATCACTACGAGCTCAAACTCACCTCTGCCTAAACGAAGCCGCCCATCCGCGCGCGACGGGTGCGGCGGGTGCGGCGGGTGCGGCGCACTCGTCGGCGAATCTGCTGGGCGATCAATGCGATTACCACGATGAATACCGCCAGCAAGCCGATGCCGATAAATGCCTGGGCGGGTCCGAGCGTATCCACGAAGATGCCGGTCAGCGGTGAACCGAGCGCGGTGCCGGTGGTCATCGCAGAACCGTACCAGCCCATGGCCTCGCCGCGGCGATTCTCCGCGACCAGATCGGTGAGCCATTCGGAGGCCGCCGAGAGCGTGGGCGCGCAGAGCAGGCCAGGGGCGAGCGAGAGCAGCGCCAAGCTCCAGGTGTCGGTGGCGAAGTACATGGGCACCGTCAGCACCGCCATCGCCAAGAGCAGCAGGAGCGGGGAGATGGCCCGGTTCATCGAGCCGTAGACCAGCCCGCCGATCAGCGACGAACCGCACCAAAAGAGGAATACGATCCCCAGGTCACCGGAGCGTGACTGCGCTTCGAGTTCGGCAACGATGCCCACCTCGGTGCCGGTGAGCAGCGCACCGGCACCACCGGCGGCGATGAACACCGCAAGCACCGAGGCGCTGATCCAGTTGAAGCGGCTCTTGAACGCACGTCCGCGGCTCTTGATCCGGGCGCGCGCGGACTTCCAACCCGCGGTGATCAATTCGCCTTCGACCTCGGCCACGCCGAAGGGGGCCGCGGCGATGAAACTGGCCTCCGCGCCGAGGCGCTCCTCGTGCACGTTGGCGCGCAGGGCCACCGCCTTGGGGTCATCGCTGCGCGTAGGCGGGTTCAAAATCATCAGCGCCAGACCGGCGACCGATGCGGTCACCCCGATGACGCTCAGCCCGATGGTGCTGCTGATCTGCGTGGCGACGATCCCTGCCGAGGCCGGTCCGACGATGAACACCAGTTCGGTGGCCGTCGCATCGAGCGCAAAGGCGGTGCGCCGGTTATCTCCGGTGGTCATGATGCCCAGGGCGGTACGGACTACGGAGAACACCGGCAGTGAGAAGAGCCCGCCGATGAAGGCCAGCGGGTACACCCACTCCAGCGACACGTGCGGGACGGTGCACCAGACGATGGTTTCGACGAAGATCGAAGGGATCAGCGCCCGGCGCAGCCCCCACGCATCGACCCGGGCACCGCGCCACGGGGCGCCGATGGCAATGCCGAGTGTCATCAGCGCGGTAACCAGTCCGGCGGACACCCAGCTCTGATCTAGGTTCGTGACCAGATGCAGAAGCAGCAGCATGCTCAGCGCCGAGTGCGGCAATCGGGCAATCATTCCGATGACTAGCAGCGTTGAAATCTGCGGCTGCCGCAGAATCTGCCAATACCGTTTCATACCCGGTGGTGTCCTTGTCTCTTAGTCTGGTGCGCTGAGCAAACTCACTTCGAGCGAATCGACCGCTTCTGCGAATTCTGGGTTTTGGGCCAGGCGCCCATGGATGTCTTTGGTGCTCTGGCGGGCTTCGGGCTCGGGGGTCCCGGCGGCGAAGACGAACTGCAGGTTCAGCTCCGGTCCGGGGCCGCCGCCTAGGACTGCCGCTCCAGAGACGTCTCGCGAGCCGACTCCCCGGCCCGGCGCCACCTTCACCGCGCGGAGCGCCCGACAGCCGGCGGTCGCCTCTTCAACGAGCTTGGCGATGTGCTCGCTGAGATAGCTCGGGGTCCAATCGGTTTGCTTGGCCAGGCTCCACATTCCGGGACGGCGCAGCACGAAGGTGAAGTCGCTGCCCGGGTCTAGCACCAGCAGTTGGGCTTCTTCGCTCACCGCAGACAGGGCCGCGCGGGGTGCGTAGACCGCCACCGGGCGGGCCTCGCCATGCCAGGCCTGCAAGCGCTCGACCGTGGTGAATACCGGCAAGGCCATCCGCCCGTCGGGTGCCTTGATCTTGACCAGCGCCATGTCGGCTTCCTTATCGGCGGCGAAACCGTGTTCGGTCAGCGCTTCCTCGCCCAGCTGGGCGACAACCGCCACGAAGACGCGAGCCTGGGACAGGGCCCGATGCACGCCGGCCTCGTCTCCGGTTCCCGCGCGGAGTTCGGCCAGGGCGCGCACCACGGCCGGGTCGGCGGCTCCATCGTCCTTGTCAAACTTGTGCAACGGATTTTCCTCGCCGCTCAAGTCCCGGCCATCCCAGCCTTGGCCGGCAGAATCTGCGCGGTTGCCAGCTTGCGCCAACGCCGCGGCGATATGCCCGGGCAGGTGGCGTTCGGGTTCGGATTCGGGGTGCGAAGTGCTCATGCAACTATGCTATCTGCCGGGTCCAAATGCGAAAGTCCTGCGAGGAGAATCTGTTCATGACCTTGGCCACCCATCCCGGTTCCGGCGCGGAAAGCAAAGGACCCGAACCTGCGCGGTGTGTGCGCTGGTTCGGGTCCGCTGTTGAGACAGGTGGAGGCTAGCGGCGGCCTGCCACGTCCAGCGCTTGGGCAAGAGTGAACTGGCCGGCGTAGAGCGCCTTGCCCATGATCGCGCCTTCGATACCCTCCGAGACCAATTCGCGTAGCACGCGCAGATCTTCCAGCGAGGAGATGCCGCCGGAGGCGATCACCGGTTTGGTGGTCTTTGCGCAGATTTCGCGCAGCAGTTCAACGTTCGGACCGCGCAAGGTGCCGTCCTTGGTCACGTCGGTGACCACGTAGCGGGCGCAGCCGGCATCTTCCAAGCGTGCCAGCACGTCCCAGAGGTCGCCGCCGTCCTTGGTCCAGCCGTGGCCGGACAGCGTGGTACCGCGCACGTCCATGCCCACCGCGATCTGCTCGCCGAAGCGTTCGATGACGCGCGCGGTCCATTCGGGATTCTCCAAGGCCGCGGTCCCCAGGTTCACCCGGGTGGCCCCGAATTCCAAGGCGCGCTCCAGCGAGGCATCGTCGCGGATGCCGCCGGAGAGTTCCACCTTGATGTTCAGTTCATCGGCGATGCGGCGGACCACCTCGGTGTTGTTGCCGCGGTCAAAGGCCGCGTCGAGATCCACCAGGTGGAGCCATTCGGCCCCTTCGCGCTGCCAGGACAGGGCCGCCTCCAGCGGATCGCCGTATCCGGTTTCCGACCCGGCTTCGCCCTGCACCAGGCGAACGGCTTGGCCTCCGGCGATATCTACCGCCGGGAGCAGTTCAAGAATTGGTTGCTCGCTCATAATTTCCTTCTGTCGCTAATGTCTAGAGAGTCTGAACCCAGCCGGCGACGATTGCCGCGGCGGCCAAGGCCCATAACGCGATGATCCACGAGATGTGCGCTTTCTGGCTTTTGAGCGAGATCGCGCCACCGGCGAGGAAAGCACCGAGGGTTAGCAGGATGATGGCCCACATGTCCTAAAGTGTCTCCAACCAGTTGCGCAGCAACCGCGCCCCGGCGTCGCCGGACTTTTCCGGGTGGAATTGCACGGCGGACAGCGGACCGTTTTCCACGGCCGCGACGAAATCGGTGCCATGGGTGGACCAAGTGACCTGGGGCGGGGTCATCGCCGGTTGGGTAACATCGAACTCCCACTTCTGCACGCCATAGGAATGCACGAAGTAGAACCGCTCGTCCTCGATCCCGGCGAAGAGCCGGGAGTTCTCCGGTGGGCGCACGGTATTCCATCCCATATGCGGGATGACCTCTGCTTGCAGGCGCTCGACCACACCGGGCCACTCGCCGATGCCTTCGGTTTTCACCCCGTGCTCAACACCTTGCTCGAAGAACACCTGATGTCCTACGCAGATGCCCAGCACCGGCTGGCCACCGGCGATGCGGCGGCCAATCCACCGCAGCGCGCCGACCTTGGTCAGCTGCTCCATCACCGAGGCGTAGGCTCCCACGCCGGGAACGACGAGGCCATCGGCGGCCAAGATCGCTTTCGGATCCGCGGTCAGCTCCACCTCGGCGCCGGCGGCTTCCAGCGCCCGCACGGCCGAGCGGACGTTGCCGGATCCGTAATCGAGGACGACGACAGTTTTTTTCGCCACTTAGAGGGCACCCTTCGTGGATGGGATCTTGTCGCCCATGCGGGCGTCCGGCTCGACCGCTTCACGCAGCGCGCGAGCGAATGATTTGAACTGGGCCTCGACGATGTGGTGCGGATCGCGTCCGGAGAGCACCTCGATATGCGCGCAGATCTGCGCATGGAAGGTGATGGCCTCGAATACGTGCCGCGTCATCGAACCGGTGAAGTGCCCGCCGATCAGGTGGTATTCCTGGCCTGCCGGTTCCCCGCCGTGCACCAGGTACGGGCGGCCGGAGACGTCGACAACCGAACGCGACAGCGCCTCGTCCAGCGGTGCGTAGGAGGTGCCAAAGCGGCGAATTCCCGCCTTGGTGCCCAGGGCCACGCGCAGCACCTCGCCGATGGTGATGGCCACGTCTTCCACCGTGTGGTGCACGTCGATATGGGTATCTCCGGTGGCACGCACGGTCAGGTCGATGAGCGAATGCTTGGACAGGGCGGTGAGCATGTGGTCATAGAACGGCACGCTCGTGCTGATTTCCGAGACCCCGGTCCCGTCCAGGTCCAACTCGACGAAAACTGATGATTCGCTGGTCTCGCGTTCCATCCGGGCGCGACGAGCGCCAATCAATTCGGCAGACATGTCTTCCTTCGCTTGTGGGTGAATTCTACTTCTGGGCACCCAGCAACAAGGCCAGGTGCTCCAGGAAGGCGGTGGTTTCGGCTTCGGTGCCGGCGGTGACGCGCAGCGTTCCCTTGATTCCATTGTCGCGGACAATGATGCCGGCATCCAACAGGCCCTGCCAGATGGCGTGCGGATCCTCCAGTCCGCCGAAGAAGACGAAGTTCGAATCCGAGACAGATGGCTTCAAGCCGAGATCGATCAGCGTGGACACGATGCGGTCGCGCTGGGTCTTGATGTCTTCGACCTGCGCGAGCAGCAGCTCGATATTCTTCAACGCAGCGATGGCGGTTGCTTGGGTAACCGCCGAGAGGTGATAGGGCAAGCGCACCAGGCGAATCGCGTCGGTCACCTCGGGGGCCGCCGCTAGATAGCCCACGCGGGCGCCGGCCAGGCCGAAAGCCTTGGACATCGTGCGCGAGACGATCAAGCGCTGGCGCCCTTCGAGCAGGGTGAGCGCCGATCGGGTACCTGCCAGCGAGAATTCTGCGTAGGCTTCATCCACGATCACCATGGCGTCGGTTTCGCTGGCGGCCTCATAGACCGCTTCGATAACGTCCAAGCCCAGTGCGGTTCCGGTCGGGTTATTCGGGGAGCACAGGAATACCACGTTTGGGCGGTGTTCGCGCACCTGCGCGGCGGCGGATTCGGCCGAGAGGGTGAAGTCTTCGGCACGGTTTCCGGCAATGAATTCGGTATCGGTGCCACTTGCGAGCAACGGGTACATCGAGTACGTGGGGACGAAACTCAGCAGGCTGCGCCCCGGGCCGCCGAAGGCCTGCAGGATCTGCTGGAGAATTTCGTTCGAGCCGTTTGCGGCCCAAATGTTGTCGCGGGTCAGTTCGTGACCGAGGTAGTCGGCGAGCAGCTCGCGCAATTCGGTAAATTCACGATCCGGGTAACGGTTCAGGCCGGCAGCCGCTTTGGCTACTTCCTGAGCGATGGCATCGATAACTGTCGCTGGCAATGGATGGGTGTTCTCGTTGACGTTCAGCTGAATGGGAACGTCAATTTGTGGCGCTCCATATGGGGATAGCCCGCGGAGATTCTCACGCAGGGGCAGCTGACTCAGAAGTTCACTACGGTCATTCACGCATTAATTCTAATGGTGAGGCGCTCTCGCCGGTGAATCCACGACAAGAACAGGTAACAATGGTGAGCTGGCACCTAGTTTGAAAGTACGGGGATATCCAAAGTGTCCCCGACGTACAGCACACCAGCATCGATGGAGTTCAATTCCTCAATGTGGTTCATCGCCGCGTTGACTTCGTAGCCTGCAGCGTACTCGCTGGCCAGCCCCCATAGAGTGTCACCGGGAATCACGGTGACCTCCACAGTCGCCGGGCCGCTGGGCAGGTCCGTGGATGCTTGGGCGCTGCTGGTGAACATGAACGCCGCGGCGATCGTGAGGAGGAAGACCGGTATGCCTACCAGTACTGCCCAACCCCGACGGTTGATGCGGATCCTCATTGGTCTTTTGCTCTGCTGTGGGTGAAGTGCCAGAGTTGCCACGACTTTTTCTCCTCAACGGTTACGTGTGATGCGAACCAATATTCGAATGCAATCTTCGAACACCTGTTCGATACTAGTACATCTTTTCTAACAGAGCCAGATCGAACTTGTCCAGATGTTTTCGAACAAATCTTTGAAAGAAGCCCTGTGATCAACTAAGATTTCGAAGTAGTCGATCAATGAATACATCACAACATTGGGCACCGACAGTTTGTAGCTTCGAACTGAGGACCGAATGCAAGGGAAGGCAAAAATACATGTCAGCATCACAGCGCACTCCCCGGTCGAACGCCCGTTCGCTGACGATACGTCAGAAAAAGATCCTCGAAACCATCCAGCGTGCGATCGGCAAGAATGGCTATCCGCCGTCGATGCGTGAGATTGGCGACTCGGTCGGGCTCAAAAGCCTTTCGAGCGTGACTCACCAGCTCGGTCAGCTCGAAAAGCTTGGGTACATTCGTCGCGACCCGAGGCGTCCTCGAGCCATGGAGATTTTGCTTCCGTTGCAGCTTGCGGAGGACGGCGAGGGAAGCAGCGAGCCGCAGAGCGCGCCGGAACCCGTTGAGGACACGAAGGTCATCGAGCTGAGCTCCTCGGCGGATACCACGATGGTTCCCTTGGTCGGACGCATCGCCGCCGGTGGACCAATTTTGGCGGAGCAAACCGTCGAAGACGTCTTTTCCCTACCACGCCAGCTGGTTGGCCACGGCGAGCTGTTCATGCTCAAGGTGTCGGGCGATTCGATGGTGGATGCGGCAATTTGCGATGGCGACTGGGTGGTCGTCCGTCGCCAGCAGACCGCGGAGAACGGCGATATTGTGGCCGCATTGCTTGACGAGGAAGCCACGGTGAAGACCTTCCGTCAGCGCGATGGCCACACCTGGTTGCTGCCACAGAATTCACGTTACGAGCCGATTCTCGGCGACGCTGCCACGGTGATGGGACGCGTCGTGTCGGTGATGCGCTCGCTGTAGCGGGCAAGTCTGTTCCAACGAGCCATTCGGCCTCACCCATTCTCGGTGAGACCGGATGGCTTTTATTTTGCGTCGAGCTGGCTCGGCGGCAGGCTCACGCGCCCGGCCGCCTGGAGGATCGTCCAGCGTTGGGTGGCCGCAGAAAGCTCCGTCTCGACCCGGTCCGCGAGCTGGCTCGCCGTGTCGCAGACCAATCGCGCGGCGGTGCGCCGGGTCGCGGCGGGCAGGCGTTCATCGTTCGCGGCGAGCGCCAGGTAGCGGCAGAGGATTCCAGTGAACAGATTGCCGTCTCCACCGGATTCCAGGCGCAGGCCCTGTGCCGCAGTGGCGAGCCGATCGTTGATCGCCTGGATCAGCGAGACAGCTTGCGCCAGATGCTCCGCGGACCCGGCGGCCAGCAATGCACCGAGCACGGTGCCCTGGTTGTAGGTGTAGATCGCTTCCTCGGTGCGCGGGCCGCCGGCGGTCAGGCGGATGCCGTCGAGGTAGAGCCCGGAAGGTGTGCTGTAAAGCTCGCGGCGCAGCCAGTCCAGCAGCCCGGTGGCGGTGTCTAAATCCGCGATGCGTGCGAAATACAGGGCCGCCGGGGCGTTGGTGGGCGTGTTCTTGAAGTCGCGTTTGCGCGACCAGTAAAGCCCGCCGCCGAGCTTCTCGTCTTGGCCGCGCACCAGCTGTCGACCCAGTGCACGCATGGCTAGGGTGGCGAGCAGCGCCGGGCGGGCGGTGAGCTGCTGGCTCAGCCCATTGAGCCGTTGGCTGGCAAGCAGCAACCAGGCCATGTCGTCGTAGAAGTAATTCGGGAAGCGGCCGAAATTGCGCAGCAGGATGCCGCGCAGCAGCTGTTTGGCCCGCCGCCAGTGCCTCTGGGCCGCGCACCGGTGACCGGAGTGCAGCTCATGGAAGGCCGCGTCGAGGATCGCGTCGAGATAGTGTGCCTGCCACCAGTAGTGCCATTCGGACCAGGGGCGCGGGCGTTTTCTAGGCGCTGGCGCGGCAGGCATCGCATGCAGCGAGCCGATCCAGGTGCCGGGCAGGCCCATGAGCCGATGGCCGAATCGGGCGTGCAGGTCCTCGCCTGCCACCGCGGCCAGGGCCTCCCAGTGTGCGGGATCGTGGATGCCTGGCTGATGCTGCGCTTCATTCACGAGTCGGCTCCCACTACTCAGTTCTCCGGTTGTGTGCACCAGCGTAGCCGCTTCGCCCGCCGGCATCGAGCACATCGAGCGGGCGGGATCAGGCGGCGAGCACTTCGGCGGCCGAGAACCAGTAGGTGTTGCGCCGCGGTTGTTGATCGGGGTCCAAGAATTTGGGCAGCAGCACCGCCGGAGGTTTGCCCTCGGCCACCACGAGGCTGAAAAGCCCGGCATGGCGTGCGTGGTGATGCATGGGACAGAGCAGTACGCCACGATCCACGCGGGTCTGTCCGCCCTCCTCCCACGGGTCGACGTGGTCCGCCTCGCAACGGCTGGCCGGCATCCGGCAGCCCGGGTAGATGCAACCGCGGTCGCGGGCCGCCAGAGCGCGTTTCATATGCGGTGGAAAAAGGCGTTTGGATCGGCCGATGTCCAGCGCTTGGCTTTTGCCGTCCAGCACCACCGGGTAGATTCCGGCGTTGCACATCAGCGTTCGGGCCGACGCCGCGGTCAGCGGCAGACCGTTTTCGGTGCTGGCGAAGCTGGCGGCGCCATCGAGCATTTTCTCGTAGTTCAGGTGCACGATCACCTGCGGGGTGATCAGCCCGGCGCCCGGATTCTTGCCGCCGACGCGATTGGCGCGCAGCACCGCGAGCAATCCGGTCAGGTGGCGCAGGGCCGGGCTCAGGTCTTCGAAGGGCCGTTCGGGCGGCGCGGCGAGGTTGCTGGGTGGTTTCGGTGGTTCGGCTTCCGTCGCTTCGGCATCCGGGGTGCGGGCCCAACCGGGCATGCTCGGTGCATCATCCCATTCCCTGGGGGTGGGTGGCATTGGCGCAACCGGGGTTTCGGGCTCGACCGATGGGGTGGGCTCGGCAGATGGCGTGGGCTCGGCGTGCTTAGGATAGCTGGCGTGGACGAGCTCGTTGAGCTGCTCGCGGTTGCCGGCGATGGTGTTGGGGTTGTCGATTTTGGCGCGGAGCGACTCGATGAGTTCGGCATCGTGCGGGAAGACCTTGAGCTGGTAGATGACCAGCCCGCCTTTTGTGCCGCGGGGGAAGAGCCCGGCCTCGGCGAACAGCGCCTCGGGCGGGCGCTGGGACTGGAGCTGTTCGGCGATGAGGCCGGACAGGTGTTTCGCGGCGCTGGCCGGCTCCTGGGCGATGAGCCTGACTGCCTGCGCTTCGAGCTGGGCACGGGCCTGCGGGCCGGGCAGGTCCGCTTCGGCGTTGCGGATGGCCCGGGCGGCACCGATCGCTGGGCGCGGATCCACGTTGCGGTTCGCGAAGTGGGTGGCAAGCTGCGGGCAATCGGGGGTGGTGCGCTCCCCCGCCTCGGTGACCTTGGCGATCAGCGAGCCGGCGGCCGCGAGCCGGGAGAGGGCCGCGCCGTGGGCGATGCCCAGCCAGCCGGAGTGCAGGTCTGCGGCGTCCTTGAAGCTGCTGCGGCCCAGCGTGCAGGTGCCGTGCAGTGCGGCGAGCTGCTCGTCCGTGGGTGCGGCGCCGGCGTCGGCGATGGCATCGAGGGATTCGGTATCCAGCTGATGGCTGCCGCTGCGCTGAACCGCGTCCGCCGCATGGATCTGCAGGCGGGACAGGGTCTGCGCGGTGCGTTCGGCCAGCCAGGCGAAGTAGGCGGCCTGGCCGGCGGGCAGTTCCTCGGAAGAGAGCTGCGCGCAGGCGGCATCGAGGGTGGTGATGGCCTGGGCCATCGCCCCGAGGGCCGCCTGGTTGCTGCTGAGTTCTTCCATGCCCACCACCCTGCACGGTCCGCGGGCGGGGGCCGGCGGATCGGGCGCAGGGTGTGGATAAGCGGGAGTGGAAGCTCCGGCGCCGGCTACTTTTCCGGTTTCAGGCGCTGCAGCACGCCGGTGATGACCTTCTTGTCGGTGGTCGGCCACATCGGCGGCAGCGAACTTTTCAGGAATGAGCCGTAGCGGGCGGTGGCCATGCGCGAGTCGAGGACCGCGACCACCCCCTTGTCCTGCACCGAACGGATCAAGCGGCCGACGCCCTGGGCCAGGCGGATGGCCGCGTGGGTCGCGGAGACCTGCATGAAGCCGTTGCCGCCGTGCTTGGCCACGTCCTCGGTGCGGGCCTTGGAGATCGGGTCGTCGGGGCGCGGGAAGGGGATCTTGTCGATGATCACCAGGCGGCAGGAATCCCCGGGAACATCCACGCCCTGCCAGAGGGTCATGGTGCCGAACAGGCAGGTGTCGCGCTCCGCGGAGAAGTCCGCGACCAGCGACTTCATGCTCGCGTCGCCCTGGCAGAGGATTTTCACGTCGAGCTTCTCGCGCAGGATCGCCGCGGCCTCCTCGGCCGAACGCTTGGAGGTGAACAGCGCCAGCGCGCCGCCGCCGGAGGCGGTGATCAGGTCCTCGATCTCGTCCAGCGTCTCGGCGGCCAGCTGGCGCCCGGGCTTGGGCAGGTGCTTGGCGACGTAGAGGATGCCCTGGTTCGGGTAGTCAAACGGGCTGCCGACATCCACCCCGGTCCAGGTCGGGGCGCCTTGGCCCATGAGCCCGAGCGATCCGGCCACCGAATCGAACTGCGAGCCGATGGCCAGGGTGGCGCTGGTGAGTACGACGGTGCGCCCGTCGAACAGGCCCTCGCGCAGCTTGCCGGCCACCGAGAGCGGGGCGACGTTCAGCGTCGCCGGTTGGCTGTCATCGGTTTCCACGTAGCCGCGGCCCTCGATGAATTCACGCGGGCGGGAGGTGAAGAGCACCTCGCGGCGTTCCTCGGCTTCGAGCATGCGGATCGCGTCGTCCATCACCGCCTGCATCTGCGAGCGGGCGGTCTGCCGGCCCCCGTCCGCCGGGGCGTTCGCCTCCGGCTTGGACAGCGCCAGCACCAGGCGGGCCTGTTCGACGATGTCGTTCAGTGCGATGCCCATATCTTCGCGCAGCCCGCGCTCCAGCAGCCCGGTGGGCACCCCGGTGAGCGACTTCTCCAGTCGGCCGGCGGCCTTGGTCAGCTCGTCGACGTTCACGCCGCAGTGCCTTTTGGCGCCGCCTGCGGCGGTGAGCACCCCGCGTGCCGAAAGCGCTCCGGAGACCGAGCTGGTCACCCGGTCCTGCAGCTCGTGGGCCTCGTCGATGATCGCGACCTCGAAGTCCGGCAGCACCGAGAGGCCTTCGAAAGCGGAGACCGCGAGCAGCGCATGGTTGGTGATGACCACGTCGGATTCGGCGGCCCGCGCCCGGGCCATTTCGGAGAAGCACTCATCGGCCATCGGGCACTTTTGGGCGCCCAGGCATTCCATGGCCGAGACCGAAACCTGTTTCCAGGCCTTGTCGCTGACCCCGGGGACCAGCTCGTCGCGGTCCCCGGTATCGGTCTTCTCCGCCCAGTCGCGCAGCTTCAGCACCTCGGCGGCCAGCGGGGAGAACATCTGTCCGGCCGGCGCGGCCGGCGCGTCCATTTCGAACAGCGTCCCCTCGCTGTCATCCGGGTACCCGCCGCCGAGCTTGTACTGGCAGAGGTAGTTGGCCCGGCCCTTGAGCAGGGCCACATCCATCGGGCGGGAGAGCTTGCCCTTGAGCGCTTCGAGCAGCCGCGGCACATCGCGCCCCACGATCTGGGACTGCAAGGCGAGGGTTGCGGTGGACACGATCACCGGCTTCGCGCTGGTTTGCGCATGGGCGAGCGCCGGGATCAGGTAGCCCATCGACTTCCCGGTGCCGGTGCCGGCCTGCACCAGCAGGTGTTTTTCGTCCTCCAGTGCCTCGACCATATGCTTGACCATCTGCTGCTGGCCGACGCGCATCTGGCCGCCCATGGAGGTCACCGCGGTTTCCAGAAGGTCCAGGACCTGCTCTTGCTTATCCATGTAGGTTGAAAGTCTCCAACTGAACCGCGAGGGATTCTCGCACCTTGACGATCATCCGGGTTCCGTGATCTGTGTGTTCGCTTTCCAATATTTCCGATTCGCTCTGGTGCAGCTTGGCGATCAGGTCTCCGCGGTCGTACGGGATGAGGATTTCCAACTGCACCTCGGGCCGCGGGATCGAGCTGCTGATCTGCTCGAGCAGCGCCTCGATGCCTTCCCCGGTGCGCGCCGAAACGATCGTGGTGTTCGACTCCCGGTTGCGCACCCGTTCGATGACGATCGGGTCGGCCACATCGGCCTTGTTCAGCACGATGATCTCGGGAATGTTCAGCGCGTCGACCTCGGCCAGCACCGTGCGCACCGCCTGAATCTGCCCCTCGGGGTCCGGATGCGAGGCATCGACCACGTGCAGGATCAAATCCGAGTCGGCGATTTCTTCCAGCGTCGAGCGGAAGGCCTCCACCAGCTGGGTGGGCAGGTTGGAGACGAACCCGACGGTATCGGCCAGCGTGTAGGTCAGCCCGTCGGCGGTTTCCGATTGGCGCACGGTGGGATCCAGGGTGGCGAACAGCGCGTTCTCCACCAGCACCCCGGCGTTGGTCAGCCGGTTGAGCAGCGAGGACTTGCCGGCGTTGGTGTAGCCAGCGATGGCCACGGCCGGGACCTGGTTGCGTTTGCGGTTGGCGCGCTTGGCCTCGCGGGCAGGCTTCATCGCCTTGATCTCGCGGCGCAGCTTGGCCATCCGGTCGCGAATGCGGCGGCGGTCCATCTCGATCTTGGTTTCGCCCGGACCGCGCGAACCGATGCCGCCACCGGCGGCACCCACCCGGCCACCGGCCTGGCGGGACATGGACTCGCCCCAGCCGCGCAGGCGCGGCAGCAGGTATTCAAGCTGCGCCAGTTCGACCTGGGCCTTGCCTTCGCGGGACTTGGCATGCTGCGCGAAGATGTCCAAAATCAGCGCGGTGCGGTCGATGACCTTGACCTTGACGATGTCCTCCAACGCGCGGCGCTGCGAGGGGGCGAGTTCGGCATCCACCACGACGGTATCGGCGCCGGTGGACGCGACGATGTCGCGCAGCTCTATGGCCTTGCCGGAGCCGAGGAAGGTGGAGGAATCGGGTTTGCTGCGGCGCTGCACGACCCCGTCGAGCACCTCGGAGCCGGCGGTTTCGGCCAGCGCGGCGAGTTCGCGCAAGGAGTTTTCCGCGTCGGTGACGCTGCCGGAGGTCCAGATGCCGGCGAGCACCACGCGTTCCAGGCGCAGCTGGCGGTATTCGACCTCGGTGACATCTTCCAGCTCGGTGGAGAGCCCGGCCACGCGGCGCAGCGCGCGGCGGTCGGCTAAATCGTCTTGGTCCCCGTCGAAGGATGAATGCTCGGCGGAGAAGCGGTTCAGCGCGGTCGCCTGTCCGGAGAAGATGTGCTCCTCGACCGGTTCGTCGGCGTGGAATACGGCAGGGGCTTGTGCGTCGTCGGCCGCCAGAATGCGGTCGATGGCTGCCTTGATCTGGGCATCATCCATTGATGCCGCGTCTTGCTCGTGTGACTCGGAGTTAGTCATGGTCTCCTTAGAAGAACTTCTCTGTACAGAATAGTGCGGGGTACCCCCACTTCGCGAGGTGGCGCGATCAGATGTCGGTGGGTGTTCGGTCATACCGGTCCTTGTGCTCAAGACAAATTGCTGTCGGTGATCAGGTGAAGGGGCGGTTACCAAGAGACTGCGGCGGGGCACGAAGTGGTGCGGAGAATCCAGAAAGAAAAAGAAAAGGACCTTGCCGTCTGCAGGTTCATGTATCCGGTGGGCGCGCGAAATCAGCGCCGGTTCTCCGGGGAACCCTGGTAACCGAGTGGGTTACGTATTAGACGAAAATCAAAGTCATAGGTAAAACTCTATCAGTGGAATGCGCCGCGCGCCTATATCGTGTAGCTCACGTTGTTTGCCCGGCTTTGCGCGCAGGCGATAATCTTTGGTGCATGACCTCGGATCATTACTTCAGCGCCAGCCCCGCCTCGGCCGACGAACGCCGCAGCATCGCGGTGGAATTGAACGGCCAGCGCCATCAGGTGCAGACGGCGCCGGGCATCTTCTCCCCCGCCGGGCTGGACAAGGGCACCGCCGTGCTGCTGGAGCATGTCCCGACCCCGCGCGGGCGGATCCTGGACATCGGCTGCGGTTGGGGCCCGATCGCGCTGACCGCCGCATTGCAGAGCCCGGAGTCCGAAGTTTTCGGTGTGGACGTCAACGAGCGTTCGATCGATCTTGCCAAGCTGAATGCGCAAAGTATGGGGCTGTCCAAAGTCACCGTAGGCACCCCGGACTCGGTGGATCCGGACCTTGAATTCGACACCATCTGGTCCAACCCGCCGATCCGCATCGGCAAGGAAGCCCTGCACGAACTGCTGCTGCTTTGGCTTCCGCGCTTGGCACCGGGCGGCGACGCCTGGCTGGTGGTGCAGAAGAACCTGGGCAGCGACTCGTTGCAGAAGTGGCTGGGAACCCAGTTGCCGGAGGACTGGAAGATCACCCGCGAGGCGACAGCCAAGGCCTTCCGCGTGCTGAAAGTGGCCCGCCCGGCCTAACCGGGATTGAAGACTTAAGCGAAGCAGCCTGCCACCGAATCCAGTGATTCGGTAGCAGGCTGTTTTCGTCTTGGGTTAGTTGGCGCCGATCACGCCGCGGGCCACCAATGCGGCGGGGCCCGAGAGAATCGTGTCTTCCTTGCCGTCGCCGGTGGGTGCGAATTCCACGCCAACCATCCCGCCGGGCACTTCGACGGCCCACTGGTTGATCAGTGCCGTGCCGCTAAGTCGAAAAATCATCTTGTCCTGCAACGGAATCGGTGATCCGACGACCGCATGCGTTTGAACTGATTTGCGAGTCGCAGATGAATTCGCAAATCCACTGCCGTCATATGTGAAAACACTTTTGATGTCCCCGCCGCCGGATCCTTGCAAACAGGAGACTCGCTTTGAACCCAGCTATCGGCTACTTCATGGCGTTTATTAACGAGTGTTCCCGAGCCCCAAGGCTAGTACTTTCAAAGGGGTCGTTCTCCAGTCGCTTCAGTCGAATCAGCGGTACCCGCTTCATTCATCGCAAGTAAATACGAAGCCGCAGTTGCCACGGCGATCTGCTGGACATACCCGGCGATCGTGATGAGTAACCCTAGCGGGACAAGCGAGAGAAGTGCTGGGTTTCCTCCAAGAAATAGCACCACCAAGCCGATGACTAAACCACATGCAGTAAGTACTTTACCGACGACCTGTAATAGACCACCTTCGGTTTGGACATGCTGAACGGTTGGCGGCGTGAAGTAGTCTTTGCTCATGCTCAGATCATAGCCAGCTGTACCTACAAAATAGGCGGTTAGCTACGCTTTGAAGACCTGGGCGGATGAATCATGCTATCCACCTTGAAGCTTGCAAAGCCTGAGGTCATAGAGCGCACCGGTCATCTTTAACCAGCAACAGCCTGCCACCGAATCCAGTGATTCGGTAGCAGGCTGTTCCCGTCTTGGGTCAGCTGGCGCCGATCACGCCGCGGGCCACCAATGCGGCGGGCCCGGAGAGAATCGTGTCTTCCTTGCCGTCGTCGGTAGGTGCGAATTCCACGCCGACCAGCCCGCCGGGCACTTCGACGGCCCACTGGTTGATCAGTGCCGTGCCGCGCGCCCAGTAGCGCATGGCGGCCGCCGCGGCACAGGCCCCGGTGCCGCAGGAGAGGGTCTCCCCCACACCGCGCTCGTGCACGCGCATCTTCAGCTGCGCGACGCCATCGGTGATCAGCGGTTCGGAGGGAACCACGAATTCCACGTTGCTGCCGTTCGGCGGAGCCGGGGATACTTCGGGTGCGGAAAACAGGTCGAGGTTCTCCAGCATCTGCGCATCGGGCAGGGCCGCCACGGTATGCGGGTTGCCCATGGTGATGCTCAAGGCGGGAAGTGCCTGCTCCCAGTCGCGCGGCTTGACCATCGAGTCGACCGAGTCCGCCGCGGCCTGCTGCTCGAAGATCAGCCCCCAGGGGCCGAGGTTAGCGGCGTAGCCATCGGCCAGGCGGGTGACTTCCTTGACTCCGGCGCGGCTGCCGATGAGCAGGCTGGCACCGATCGGGAGGTTGACCAGCCCCTCGGCGAGCAGATAGTGCACGAAGGCGCGTACGCCGTTGCCGCACATTTCGGCGATGGACCCGTCGTTATTGCGGTAGTCCATGAACCAGTAGGCCTTGGGGTGTTCCAGGGCCTGCTGCTCGAAGCCGGGGACCTGGGAGGTGGGCACGGCGCGGATCAGCCCGTCGCCGCCGATGCCGAAGCGGCGGTGGCACAGGGCCGCGACCTGCTCTGGCGTCACCTCGTGCTTGGCCTCGGGGTCCGCGAGCAGCACGAAGTCGTTTCCGGTGGCGTGTCCCTTGGCGAAGGGCAGTCCGGCAAGCTGGGCTAGTTCGGTGCGGTACATTGCGCTCCTTTAGATGGTGGGGTCGCTCGGGCGGAGCAGCTGCTGTGCTTTGCCCAGCAGCCCGGGTTCTTTCGGGTTCAGCCAGTGCACCCGCGGGTCGGCGTTGAACCAGGTCAGCTGGCGGCGGGCGAACTTCCGGGTGGCCACGATGGTGTCCTCGATGGCTTGGCCCCGGTCGATCTTGCCGTCCAGGTAGTCGGTGTACTGCTGGTAGCCGATGGCGCGCGCGGCGGTTTTGCCTTCGCGTAGCCCCTGGCCCAAGAGTTCGGCAACTTCCTCGGCCAGCCCCATGCGGTCCATTTTACGGACGCGTTCGGCCAGTGTCTCGTGTAACGCGGGACGCTCGTAATTTAGTCCGATCTGCAATGCCGGCTGGAAGTACTCGCGGTTGGGCATGTAGGAGCTGAAGGGGCGCCCGGAGATTTCGAAGACCTCCAACGCGCGGACGGCACGCCGGGTATCGAGGTTGCGGTCCGCGGAAACCGGGTCGACCTTTGCCAGCCGGCGGCGCAGCTCGCCGTCCCCGTGCTCCTGCACCTCGGCTTCGAGCCGGTCCCGGACCGCGCGATCGGTGGGCGGGAAGTCGATCACGTCCAGCGCGGCGCGTACGTAAAGCCCGGAGCCGCCGACCATGATCGGCACCTTGCCGTGGGAGCGGATTTGGTCGAAGTGGTCGCGGGCTTGGGCCTGGAACTGGGCGACGGAGGCCTCTTCGCGGATATTCATGATGTCCAGCAGGTGGTGCGGGATGCCGCCGCGCTCGGCTTCGGCGAGCTTTGCGGTGCCGATGTTCATGCCGCGGTAGAACTGCAGCGCGTCGGAGTTCACGATTTCGCCGCCCAATTCTTGGGCCAGCGCGATGGCCAGATCCGATTTGCCGGTTCCGGTGGGTCCAACAATGGAGATCACCGGCAGCTGAGTGGAGTTCATGCGGTTAGCTGCGCGCCTTCAAGGTCGGCATGCCCAGGTTGGTTCGGCTTGCCCCGCCGCCGCTGCCGGCGGCAGGCACCGCGCAGCTCTCGGCTTGGGCGCGGTCCCATGCGTCGCCGGCTCGTGAACGACGCAGCGAATACTCTTCGAGCGTCGGATCGGAGACGAGGTGGAAGGCCGCGGCCTCGGTGATCGGCACGGTGACCAGATCGCCCGGGCGAGGCTGCTCGGCGCCTTGCGGCACGGAGAAGTGCACCAGCCGCTGGTCCTGGGCGCGGCCGGCCAGGCGGTGGGTTTCCTCGGACTTGCGTCCGGACTGCTCGGTGACCATGACTTCCACGGTGCGCCCGAGCTGCTTGGCGTTTTCTTCCTTGGCGATGCGGTCCTGCAGTGCGGTGAGCCGCTCGAAGCGTTCCTGCACCACTGCCTTGGGAAGCTGGTCGGGCAGCTCGGCTGCCGGGGTGCCCGGACGCTTGGAGTACTGGAAGGTGAAGGCGGTGGAGAAACGTGATGCCTCGACCACGTCGAGAGTCGCCTGGAAATCTTCCTCGGTTTCACCCGGGAATCCGACGATGATGTCGGTGGTGATCGCCGCCTGCGGAATCAGTGTGCGCACCTTGTCCAGGATGCCGAGGAATTTCTTCGAGCGGTAGGAGCGGCGCATGTCCTTAAGGACCTTGTCGGAGCCGGACTGCAGCGGCATGTGCAGCTGCGGCATCACATTCACGGTTTCGGCCATCGCCTCGATCACGTCGTCGGTGAAGGCGGCCGGGTGCGGGCTGGTGAAGCGCACCCGTTCCAGTCCCTCGATTTCACCGCAAGCACGCAAAAGCTTGCCAAAGGCCAGCTTGTCGCCGAATTCCACGCCATAGGAGTTCACGTTCTGCCCCAGCAAGGTCACCTCGATCGCGCCGTCGGCAACCAGCGCCTCGATTTCGGCGAGGATCTCTCCTGGGCGGCGGTCGCGTTCCTTGCCGCGCAGCGCGGGCACGATGCAGAAGGTGCAGGTGTTATTGCAGCCAACCGAGATTGACACCCACCCGGCATAAACCGATTCGCGGCGGGTCGGGAGCGTGGAAGGAAAGACATCCAGAGATTCGAGGATCTCCAATTCAGCCTTTTGATTGTGTTCGGCGCGGTCCAGCAAGGCCGGCAGCGAACCGATATTGTGCGTGCCGAAGACGACGTCCACCCAAGGGGCCTTCTTCAGGATCGTTTCGCGGTCTTTCTGCGCGAGGCAGCCACCGACAGCGATCTGCATTCCCGGTCGGCGGTCCTTGACGCTTTTGAGCATTCCGAGGTTTCCGTAGAGCTTGTTGTCAGCATTTTCACGGACCGCGCAGGTATTAAACACCACGACGTCCGCCACTTCGTCGTCGTCGGCTTCGGCTTTGCGGGCAAGCCCCGCGCCTTCGAGCAGCCCGGAGAGCCGTTCGGAATCGTGCACGTTCATCTGGCAACCGTAGGTGCGTACCTCGTAGGTGCGCGAAGGATTCTCGGTATCTGCTGGGGTCATCTCGTCGAACTCACTCACCCCTCAAGGTTACCGAATCTTCAGGGGCGCGGAAACGTAGGCATGCCTAGGAAGAAATGTGCCCACTTGTGCTGAGCGCACGGTGCGGGAGCCCTGCATCAATGACATAATCCCGGCAGCAAGAATCCACTAGTTTCCTGGTTTTCCTGAACAGCCGGGTCATTGGCTGGCAACGGAAAATTTTCGGCGATCACTGCCGGCCTAGGCGCTCGGATCAGAACCTGCTGATCTAGTTTGAGGTCTAGCTCGGGTAAACCTACTGGAACTGTTCGGGCATGGTGCCGTAGCTGTACCAGACGATGTCGTCGTCCATCGCGTTTGAGTAGGCCAAGCGCGGGAAGTCGAGCTTGCGCCCTTCAAAGGTCAGCGATCCGGCGGCGCATTCGCCCGGAGCCAGCACGCGCTCTTCGAGCTGATTGGGGGTCGGGATCCGTTCCGCGTAGATGTAGCCGCTGTCTAGCATCCTGAAGTCATCGGGTGAAATCCGGCGTTGAGTGTCCGGGGCGACGCCGGTGGCCTTGGTGTCCTCGCCCGCGCAGATATTCACGTCCACACCCACCACGTACTCTTGGCGTTCGAGGGTGGGATGCTTGATCTCAAATCCCGAGGTTGTCAGTGCCGTGCCGTTTGCCAGTTCGGCCGGTTCGGTGATGTTCAGTCGTTCGAAGACCGGACCCGCCGCGCGTTGGGTTACTCCCTGGATCACGGCGGCGCCGATGAGCACGCCGCCGACTGCCGCTACACTGCCCCACATCAGTGCCAGCCCGGTTCTGCGGCGGGTGCGCCAATGTGCCGCATCGGATTGGGTGAGCCGTGACTCGACGCGCAACCGAGGTGTCGAGTCGGCGATGCGTTGCTCGACGCGTTTACGCAGGGATTTTGCGGCGAGGTAAAGCTGCGGGTAGATGGTGAGCATGCGCAGCTTTTCATCGAGGATGAACATATTGCCCTGCGAATCTTCCAGCACTGCGAGCAAGGCCGCGGTTTCTACGGCGTTGCCTGCCGTGATTCCCGGTCGTTTCAGCCGCTGCCAGCGCTCCATGAAAATGGAGTCGCGTCCCACCACCAGCGGCGTGATCGGAGCGAACGGCCCACCCTTAAAGCCACGTGGCGCCCAAGACTTGTAGCGGCGGGGTCGCACCGGCGTCGGCAGAGACAGGTCCTTGAATACCTCAGCGGAAATAGCGGTCTTCGAGTCCGCACGCTGGGCGCCATACTCGACCAACCCGCCGTCGGGATCGACGGCCGCATGCAGAGTCCCCGAGGCGCGGATAATGATCTCGCGGATGTCGCTTTCCAACGGGCTGCCATCCGGTTCCATCCCGAGTACGGCTCGCGTACGCTGCATCGAATCGTGGACCACATCGCCGGCGTAGGCCATGATATCGGCCAGCCAGGCATCCGGGATCAACGTCATCGAGGTGGCGAAGTCGCGGATCAGCGTCCGACGCTGCTGTTCGCCGAGCATGTGGCTCAGGTGGAAGATCGCGCAGAAGTCTTCGCCCATGCCGACATGCTCAACCCCGACATTCAATTGTTCATTGACGATGCCTTGGGCGCGCTGGGCCAACTGGCGCTTGAGTATCTGGGAGGCCAGCAAACCGGCTGCGGAGCGTGGGACCAACACCGAGAGAATGACCGGAGTATTGTTTCCGTACACAGCGCCGGTGCCGTTTCCTGCGGCGGGTTGGCTGAACGGATCGAGCGTCGCGAACCGCGCGGAGGGATTCTGGGTACCATGACGTTTGGGTGTGCCATCGGCCCAGGTTGCGGTCATACGTCCCAGCGGATCGGTGCGCACCGGATAGACGTGGCCGATGAGCGAAGCATCATTGGTGTAGAAGACCGCCGGAGTGCGCCCGGAGTACGGGTTGAGTCGGGCGAAGGTCTCCCGGGCCGGTGTTTCAAGCTGTTCCGGGAAGGCCAGCAACGCGGTTAGTGCCGCAGCGTTCTTTCCGGTGCGCTGCAGAACATCGGCAGGCCAGAAGGTGTTCTCGTGTTGGATGGGCAGGGTGCCGGCCGGGATGGCCGCGGATGCGAAGAGCGCGGGCAGTCGCTTCCACGCGGCGGCTACGGTGAGGCTGTCACCACGCACGGTGAGGTCGGTGGTGTCGCTGCCCACGCGCACAAACACTTCGGGCAGCGAGCTGCGGCCCGGCCCCAGTTCCACCGGGCGGGCCAGCTCGGCGCGAATGGCTGCGACGATGGTGGCGAGGGTGCCCGAATTTTCCAGCGCCTCATCGAGCAGACCAGTTCCGAAGGTGACGCCGAGGACGGTTTGGGCGTCGATGGGCTCTTCAAGCTGCCAGTTGCTGCCATGCCACACGGCCATATTTCTTCCCCTATTTCTTCGGAACGCGGCAACCTGGGCTTGCTCCGCTATCCGTGCTGAGGGTCTTAATCTACCAAGCCAAGTACCGGTGCGCGCTGCATTGCACGGCGGGTGAGGCGGTGTTGCAGAACACAGTTAGCGGGTGCCGTAGCGCTCTTCCCATTCTTCGCGCGCCACCTTGAAGGCCATCGAGCCGTGATAGCCCTTGCGCCCGAGCATTCCTACCAGCCGGCGCAGCGCCTTGTCGCGGTCCAGGCCCATGGAGGCCGGGCGGAGCTTGGCGCGCACCAGTTCGCGGGCGCGCGCTTCCTCGGTCTCGTCGTCGATCTGCTCCAGCGCTTCGGCGGCGACTTCGTCTTCGATGCCTTTGCTGCGCAGCTCGTGGCGGATCGCGCCCCGGGCGAGGCCGCGGGAGCGGGCCCGGGCGACGACCCAGGATTTCGCGAAGCGCTCGTCATCGACCAGGTTCAGTTCGGCGTAGCGTTCGAGGACCTCGTCGGCGATGTCTTCGGGGCATTCCTTTTCCAGCAGCTTGTCTTTGAGCTGTTTGCTGGTTTTGTCGCTGGCGGTGAGCTGGCGCAGGATGATGCCTCGGGCTTTTTCTTGCCACTGGTCATCGCTGAGCTCTTCCGGCTCGCCCGATTCGCGTGCTGCACGGCGTTCGGCTCTGGCCTGCCGGCGTTCTTTTTTGGTAGGGCTTTCGGCTTCCGGGGAGTTACTGGCCACGATATTGTCCATCGCGGCGCGAAGCTCATCGACGGTTTGCGGTTTTTCCGGCTCGGCGGTGCCCTGCAGTATTTGCGTTCGCTGGCTGGACTTGGCGGGGCGTGCGGCGCGCTTGGGCGCAGGTTCTTTCAGCTGCTCCAGCTCTTGCCCGGTGGGTTTGGCCCAATCCGGCATTTGATCGAAGTCGCCCTGAAACTGCGCGGAGACGGACGTAGCGTCCGACCCGGATNNATCCGGGTCGGACGCTACGTTTCTGAAAGCCTGAGGCCACTACTTATCGCCCTCGACGATTCGCAGGTCGGCCTCTCCTTCTTCTCCGCTGTCAAGGATGCCGAGCTTGGTCAGGATCTGGCGCTCCAGTTCGTTGGCCAGATCTGGGTTGTCGCGCAGGAAGCGGCGAGCGTTTTCCTTGCCCTGGCCCAGCTGGTCACCGTCGTAGGTGAACCAGGCACCGGACTTCTTGACCATGCCGTGCTCGACGCCCATATCGATCAGGCTGCCCTCGCGGGAAATGCCGTGGCCGTAGAGGATGTCGAATTCGGCCTGTTTGAAGGGCGGGGCCATCTTGTTCTTGACGATCTTGCAACGGGTACGGTTGCCGACGGCGTTGGTGCCCTCCTTGAGGGTTTCAATGCGGCGGATGTCGATGCGCACGGAGGCGTAGAATTTCAGCGCCTTGCCGCCGGTGGTGGTTTCCGGGCTGCCGAAGAAGACGCCGATCTTTTCACGCAGCTGGTTGATGAAGATCGCGGTGGTCTTCGAGGTCGAGAGGCGACCGGTGATCTTTCGCAGCGCCTGCGACATCAAACGTGCCTGCAGGCCCACGTGGCTATCGCCCATTTCGCCTTCGATTTCGGCGCGTGGAACCAGGGCTGCCACGGAGTCGATCACGATGATATCCAGTGCGCCGGAGCCCACCAGCATATCCATGATTTCCAGGGCCTGCTCACCGGTGTCCGGCTGGGAAACCAGCAGTGCGTCGGTGTCCACGCCAAGCTTCTTGGCATATTCAGGGTCCAGCGCGTGCTCGGCGTCGATGAAGGCCGCCACGCCGCCGCCGCGCTGTGCGCTGGCTACCGCGTGCAGCGCGAGGGTGGTCTTACCCGAGGATTCCGGGCCGTAGATCTCTACGACACGGCCACGAGGCAGTCCGCCAACGCCGAGCGCGACGTCCAATGCCACCGAACCGGTGGGGATGACCTCAACGGCGGCGCGGGTGGTGTCACCCAGACGCATGAGCGAGCCCTTGCCGAAGGCCTTGTCGATTTGGCCCAGAACGGACTCGAGAGCCTTTTCCCGATCATTACTTGCCATGGTTCACCTTTGGTCATGCAGGCCATCGCGCGACCTGCCAATCAATCTTTGTACTGTATCTAGACAGTATGAGCGCCAACCGACACTTTAGACCGCTTGGGCCCGAGGTGTGGACAAACTCTTCGTGCTGCTGTTACTAGAATAGCCTAATCCGAACAGATGTTCGAAATTGCCGTGCGGTGTTTCGAATGTTTCGATTCTTCGAAGACGCCGGGGCGCCTGCGTCGCGCGCGGCTAGGCTTCCTTGGGCTCGATGTCCATGCCGAGCCAGCGCTCGGGCGGGACATCTTGCGCGCGGCAGATCGCTTCCCACACCTGCTTGGGCTTGATTCCCTTGCGTAGCGCCTGGGTGGCGTTGAGGCTGCCCAGCTCCGTCAGCGCGAGCGAGTCGGCCAGCATGTGCGAGTAGCCCGAACCAAATTCATGATCCATGTTCCGCCAGAATTCACTGTTTTTCACGAGTTGTATTCTTCCATGCATAACGCGAGGGCCCTCGCATTTGCGAAGGCCCTCGGGTCGAAAACTTAGGTCGGGATTAAACCGATGCCAGAGGTTTGCCGTTGCGTCCGTCGACGTCCATGGCGAACTCATTGGTCAGATCCAGCGGAACGGTGTCCGGGATGACCACGCCTTCGGCCAAGGCGATGCGATCGGAGACTTCACGGAGCATCAACGACAGCGGCACCTCCAACGCGGTGCAGATCGAGGAGAGCAGCTCGGAGGATGCCTCCTTCTGTCCACGCTCAACCTCGGATAGGTATCCAAGCGAAACGCGGGCGCTGTGGGAAACCTCGCGCAGGGTTCGGCCCTGGCGCTGGCGAACATCGCGAAGGACGTCACCGATTTCATGTCGGAGTACTACCATTTTGTGTTCCTCCTTCTCGGGCTGGACCGAATGGGCTTCTCCCATATCGCGCCAACGGACGACACCATTGACAGTTACGGGTTGCTTCACCATGTGTATAGCCTCTACTCCTAGGTCCTTCTCGAAAGATGCTTCTTATCCGAAGAGCCAGACCTTGCGGCCCTTCAATTCGTACAACATCAAGTTATACGCTTTTGTTCCCGACACCTTACCCTAATCACAAATATGCGACATACGCCACATTTAGACGGATTATTGTGAAGATCAAGGGGATTAATAGTATCTCGTCTCTTACTGTGAAGAAGCTTTACCCAAAATGGCAGCTAGCTGATTGATTGCAGCTTGCGTGCTTCGTTCCCGAATCTGCACCCGGTCCCCGACGAAGTGGTGAGCCACGAATCCGGAGTCCTTCCCGTGCGCCCAGCCGATGAACACCGTGCCTACGGGTTTGCCGTCATGGGCCTGCGGCCCGGCGACGCCGGTGGCCGAAACCGCCAGGTCCGCCGCGCAGGCCCGCTGGGCACCGACCGCCATCTGCCGGGCAACTTCACCATCCACCGAACCGACCTCGCTCAGCAGCTGGGTATCCACGCCGAGCAGCTCGGCCTTCACCTGCGCGGAGTAGCTGATCACTCCCCCGCGCAGCACGGCCGACGCCCCGGAGATCTCGGCCAGGGTGGCGGCGATCAGTCCTGCGGTCAGTGATTCGGCCGTGGCCAGTTGCTTGCCTTGGGCGATCGCCTGGGCGATCACCGCGGCGCCGTGGTGTTCCATGAAGTTGAACCTTTGCTAGTTGGCCTTGGCGGCGGCGCGCAGCTTGGCGGCCTTCCACAGGTATTCCAGCCCGGTGAGCACGGTGACCGCGACGGTGGCCAGCATCAAGATGAACGCGAGCGTGCCCAGCCAATCGATCGTCTGGGTGAACGGCAGCAGGTAGAGGCCGATAACCACCGCCTGCATCACGGTTTTGACCTTGCCGCCCATATTCGCGGCGATCACCCCGTAGCGGATGACCACCAGGCGCAAGAGCGTGATGCCCCATTCGCGGACCAGGATCACGATGGTGATCCACCAGTCCAGTTCACCCAGCATGGAGAGCACCACCAGCGCGGAGCCGGTGAGCAGCTTGTCCGCGATGGGGTCGGCGATCTTGCCGAAGTTGGTGACCAGCCCGCGGCTGCGGGCCAGGTCCCCGTCAAGCTTGTCGGTGTACATGGCCACCACGAACAGCCCCAGCGCCACCCAGCGCCAGAGCCCCTGCTCCCGGTCGTCGGCCAGCAGGGCCCAGACGAAGAAGGGCACCATCAGGATGCGGATGCTGGTCAGCACGTTGGCGATGTTCAGGTTCGGGACCGGGGCGTGAGCCGCGGAGTCATCGGGCTGCGGGGCGTGCGCGCTCATGGCTTTAGTTTCTTCCTGTCAGGTCCCAGGCGTCCTCGCCCGGTTCGTCGGCTTCGTCGTAGTACTCGGTGGCCGTCTCGCGCTTGGCGAGGTCTTCGGCGACCAGGTCCACCGGCTCGGCGTGGTTCACATTGGCCTCGTCGACCAGGGCCTGCTCGGCGGCGCTGGCCTGGTGGACGGCGCCGTCGTCCCCGCGCATGGCGGCGAGCACCATCGGCAGGTCATCGGGCTGGATCAGCACATCGCGGGCCTTGGACCCCTCCGAGGGGCCGACCACTCCGCGCGATTCCATCAGGTCCATCAGCCGTCCGGCCTTGGCGAAGCCGACGCGCAGCTTGCGCTGCAGCATCGAGGTGGAGCCGAACTGGCTGGTGACCACAAGCTCGGTGGCCGCCAGCAAGAGCTCCAGATCGTCGCCGATGTCCTCGTCGATCTGCTTCTTCTTCTCGGCCACCGGGGTGACGTCGTCGCGGTATTCGGGCGTCAGCTGCCCCTTCACGTGGGTGACCACGCGCTGGATTTCGGATTCGGTGACCCAGGCGCCCTGCACGCGCATCGGCTTGGAGGTGCCCATGGGCAGGAAGAGCGCGTCGCCCTGGCCCAGCAGCTTCTCCGCGCCCGGCTGGTCGAGCACCACGCGGGAGTCGGTGACCGAGGAGGTGGCGAAGGCCATGCGCGAGGGCACATTGGCCTTGATCAACCCGGTGACCACGTCCACGGAGGGGCGCTGGGTGGCCAGGACCAGGTGGATGCCGGCGGCGCGGGCCAGCTGGGTGATGCGCACGATCGAGTCTTCGACATCGCGCGGGGCAACCATCATCAAATCGGCGAGCTCGTCGACGATCACCAGGAGGTACGGGTAGGGCTTCATCACGCGTTTGGAGCCCTCGGGCGGGATCACCTTGCCGGCACGCACGCCCTTGTTGAAGTCGTCGATGTGCTTGTAGCCGAAGTTCGCCAGGTCGTCGTAGCGGGTGTCCATCTCGCGGACCACCCACTGCAGCGCCTCGGCGGCCTTCTTCGGGTTGGTGATGATCGGGGTAATCAGGTGCGGCACGCCCTCATAGGCGGTCAGCTCCACGCGCTTGGGGTCGACCATCACCATGCGCACCTCATCCGGGGTGGCGCGCATCAGGATGGAGGTGATCATCGAGTTCACGAAGGAGGACTTGCCGGCGCCGGTGGCACCGGCGACCAAGAGGTGCGGCATCTTGGCCAGGTTGGCCACGACGAAGCCGCCCTCGACGTCCTTGCCCACGCCCATCACCATCGGGTGCTCGGTCTTGCGTGCGTTATTCGAGCGCAGCACGTCGCCCAGGGCGACGATTTCCTTATCGGTGTTCGGGATCTCGATGCCGATGGCGGACTTGCCGGGGATCGGCGAGAGGATGCGCACATCCGAGGAGGCCACCGCGTAGGAGATGTTCTTGGACAGCGCGGTGACCTTCTCCACCTTGGTGCCCGGGGACAGCTCGATCTCGTAGCGGGTCACCGTGGGGCCGCGGGAGAAGCCGGTGACGTGGGCCTCCACCTTGAACTGCTGCAGCGTATTGGTCAGCGCCGCGACGATGGCCTCATTGGCTTCGGAGGCTTCCTTGGCCGGCGGGCCGGCGGGCAGGAAGTCGTCCTGCGGCAGCGTGTAGGTGACGTCTCCGGAAAGCTGGAGCTGTTCGGTGCGTTGCGGGATGGGGGCCAGCGCCGGGGCCGGGCGGGTGTGGTTGACCGCGACGGTCGGGATCGCGTCGGTCTCCGGTTCCGGCTCGGCGTTGCCCAGTCCCACCTGATCCATGATCGCGGCCATCTCGGTCTCGGCCTTGGTGGGGCGCTTGACGCCGGGCGGCGGTCCGGCGGGAGCCGCCGGCTTGGCCTCGGCGACGGGTCGGGAGATCGCCTCGGTGGCGGTGGAATCCGCGTCGTAGACGTCGGTGACCGGCAGCGCATTCGTGGCCGGTTCGTTCGGCTCGATCACCGCCTTGTCGTAGGCGACATCTCCGGTGAGTTCATCGCCGGACTCGCCGTCCACGTTGTAGACCTCGGAGACGCGCTTGGCCTCGGCCCGGCGTTCGAAGAAGCTCTTCTTCTTGGGCTTCGGAGCCGGCGCTTCCTGCTGAGCATCCGCGTAGAGGTAGGACTGGTCGTGCGACTCGGAGTTCGGATCGAGCACCGGGACCTGCGCCACGGTCGGCGCGCTGCGTTCGCGGTGCGGATCCTGGCCAAGCAGCCGGTTATAGCCGATGCGCAGCCGTGAGGCGATCTGCAGCGGCGGGGTGGCGGTGACGACCAGCAGCGAGAGCACGAGGAAGAAGATGTGCACGGCCATCGCGCCGGGAACCGAGATCAGCAGGCCCAGCGGGGTGCCCAGGATCGAGCCGACCATGCCGCCGGCGGCCCAGAGCGCCGCGAAGTCGTCGGTGACCGCAGGCGAACCGTTGGCCAAGGCGGCCAGGGAGGATCCGGCCATGGTCATCATGAACAGCCCGATGCCGATCCGGTTATTGGCCGAATCGGCTTCCGGGTAGCGGAAGAGGCGGAAGGCCCCGATAAACAAAACCACCGGCAGCAACACCGCCATGAAACCCAGCGAGCCTCCGGCCACCGAGTGCACGCCGCGGCCGAACCAGCCCACGTCGCGCAGCCCCCACCATTCGACGATGGCGACGGTGATCGCGATCAGCGTCAGGAACAGTCCGGTTCCGTCGCGGCGCAGCTCGAAGTCGGGCCGGACGGTGGCCCCGATCCGGCGGAAGGCGCCGCCGAAGATCCGGGCGATGCCCATCCACACGCTGCGAATTGCGCGCAGCGGAAGAGCGAGATCCTGTTCCGGGTTCTCGGGAGTTTTTTTGGCAGGCGAAGAGCCCGACGTCCGCGGTTTGCGCGTCGTCGGCTTCTTCGCCCCCTGCGACTGGGTGCGTGAGGCCATAGTTCTAGGGTATCTCCACCTACCGGATACCGGCTGAATTTACACGTCTCGACAGGGTTTGGCGCCAGCTAGATACTCATCACGTGGAATTGCTCCGGGGTCGAGCCTAAATGTCGGTGGGCACCGAGATACTTTCTTCATGGCCGAATTTGTCCAGTCCCAGCTATCCACTGCGCGTCTTGAACCACGCCCGCGTTCCAGCTCAATTCCCTGCGTCCCAACATCGACGCATGCCGCGTCCGCATTCCATGCTGCGTTCATTGCCTGGACGACGCCGCAGATCGCAGGCAGCGCGGAGTTCATCTACTGGATCATCGCCATTCGCAATGAGCGCCAGGAACCGACCATGCATCGGGGGCAGTCGAGTTCGCCGCGGCCGATGGCTGAAATCATCGAACACTTCGAACGGCTGCTCGGGCAGCGCAAATCAGAGACCTGGGTGGCGCTGGGGAAAAGGCATTGGTATTTGCCCAAATATCTCCAAGCCGCCGGATTCACGGTGACCCGCGGGCTCAACGACTTGAATCAAGCCTCGGGTGTGGTGCATCGGGAAGCGGAGATCGCAAAGAGAGTCCAGACCAGAGCGGCAATCCAGGCAGGAAGCGCGTTGGCGGTGCCGATGGCCATTCCGGCTCGGGGCCACAGGCCCCGACATGATCTTTCGCCGCAGCAATGGCAACCGGAGTATTGGGATCTCGCTGATCACGCGCCCTCGAGCATCGCCCTGGCGGTAGATGCCTCAACCGATCCCACCGGCGCCAGTGCGGTCGCACTGCTCAGCGAACATGGAGATGCGGTCCTCTACGGCGGGGAGTCCTTCGACACGATCAGCATGCTCGAATTTGCTGCGCTCATCGTGGCGCTGGAATACCTCGCAACCACCTCTCCGGCCAGTGCAACGATCCATACCGATTCGGCCGATGTCTATCGTGTAGCCCAGGCGCTGGCCCTTGAGGGCCGGTGCGAGACCGGCTATTGCGGCATCAGCGAGGACTCCAAGCACCGGTTCCTGCAGGCATGGAACTCCACCGAATCGCAGGTTGCCTTTGAACTGGTCAAAGGGCACAGCGGTGAAAAGCTGAATGAAGGAGCGGATCAACTGGCGTGGGCTGGGCGGGCCGCTTCAAAACGTCCGCGGGAACAGGTCGAGGCGGCGCTGATGTCCCGGATTGCAGAGATTCGCCAAGCCTTCACCGGCGGCTGCCGCTGAGCGGCAACCCCAGGGACCTTGGACGACGGCCGGCTGCGGCTTCCCCCTTGTGATTTCCTTATCGAGCACCTCGGGTGCCTCGGCACCCGAGGTGCTTTCGTTCATGCGACCAAGGGAAATTGCCTAGCTCGCGCTAGGCCGGCACTGCGTGTTCTTCCGCGGAGCTAGAGCGCCGCGGCGAGAGGCAACGGATCGGGGTGCTCATCGGCCATGCTGAAGACAAGCTGCAGGGTGCCGCGCACGGAAAACGGTTCGACGTGGATCCCGTACACCCGCAGCAGCAACTCGGGGGTGAGCACCTCCTCGGGAGTGCCGCTGGCCACTGCCTGGCCGTTTTCGAGCATAACCAGCTTCGTGCAATAGCGGGCGGCCAGGTTCAGGTCGTGCAGCACGACCACGGTGGTGACCCCCAGCTGCCCGACCATGCGCAGCAGCTCATGCTGGTAGCGGATGTCCAGGTGATTGGTCGGCTCGTCCAGCAGCAGGTGGTCCGCCTGCTGGGCCAGGGTGCGGGCCACCAGCACGCGCTGCTTTTCACCGCCCGAGAGCGTGGCGTAGCGGCGGTCGGCCAGATCCCGCGCCCCGACCCTGCTCAGCGCCGCGGCCACCGCCTGGTGGTCCTCGCGGGTGAATGCCGCCAGCGCCTTGCGGTGCGGGGCGCGGCCGAGCAGCACCATGTCGGCGACGGTCACCGGCAGGTCGGTAGGCGTCTCCTGGGCGACCACGGCCACCCGGCGGGCCAGCTCGGTGCCGCGCAGCTCCTCGAGGGGCTGCTCGTCCAGGGTGACCAGCCCGGCGCGCGGGCGCAGCGCCGCATACAGGGTGCGCAGGAAGGTGGACTTGCCGCTTCCGTTCGGGCCAATCAGCCCAACGACCTCTCCTTGCCCGGCATGCAGGCCGACGGATTTCACTACCAGCTTGCCGCCGTAGCCCACGGATACATCGGTGGCTGTGATCATGCTCTATGCCCCTTTCGGTGGTTGGTTGTCATTGGGTCGGGTTCAGCTTGCGCACCAGCACGAAGAGCAGCGGGGCGCCGAGCAGGGCGGTGACGATGCCCAGCGGCAGCTCCTGCGGGGCCATGGACGTGCGGGCGAGCACGTCGGCCCAGACCAGGAAGATCGCGCCGAGCAGGGCGGCCACCGGAAGCAGCTTGCGGTGTGTGGAGCCCACGCACAGCCGGGCGATATGCGGGATGATCAGCCCGACGAATCCGATGCCGCCGGAGGCCGCGACCAGCGCGCCCACGCACAGCGCGGTCACGATCATCACCGCCGCGCGCAGCTTCGCCGGGGAGATCCCCAGCGTCTGCGCGGTGGAATCGCCGATGGCCAGCGCGTCCAGCGGGCGGGACCAGAGCAGCAGCAGCGCCAAGGTGCCCAGCACCACCGCCCAGGTGAGCAGCGCGGACTGGCCGGTGGCCTGGCCGAGCGAACCGAGCGTCCAGAAGAGCACCGAGCGGCCCGCGTTCGGGTCATCGGAGGCGAAGATCAGCAGCGAGGTCAGCGCGTGCAGCACGTAGCCCACGGATACCCCGGCGAGCACCAGCCGGGTGGAGGTCATCTGCGAGCCGACCCGGGCCAGCAGGAATACCGCAATCCCCGCGGCCAGCGCCCCGGCGAAGGCGCTGCCGGCCAGCGAAGCCGAGCCGATGCCGGCCGCGGTCCCGAAGAGGATCGAGGCCGCTGACAGCGTGGAGGCCCCGGAAGTCACCCCCAGCAGGTAGGGTTCGGCCAGGATATTGCGGGTCAAGGCCTGCAGGGCCACCCCGGCCAGCGCCAGCCCGGCGCCAACGGCGGCGCCCAGCAGCACGCGGGGCCCGCGCAGCAGCAGCACGATGGATTCCTCGGAGTCGGTCCAGGCGCCTATCATTTGGCCGCCGGACAGATGCTGGCGCAGGATCTGGAGCACGGTGCCCGCCTCGATGGCCACCGGCCCGAGGCCCACGGCCACCGGCAGGGTGATCAGCAGCGCGCCGAGCAGCCCGGCGATCCACAGCCAGGTGTGCCGGGTGCGTTTGCCGTGCTCCAGGTCGTCTCCGGTGAACACCAGCGGCGCCGCCGGTGGTGTTGCGCCGCGCGGTTCGCGCAGCGCGGGATCAAGTTGGGTCATGGTTGCCTTTCCAGCGATTCGTCATTCGTTGCGGTGCGCAGCGTCAGCGCGGCAATCAGGGCAAGCAGGGTGAACCCGCCGAGCACTGCGGCCGCGGCCAGATATCCCGCCGTACCCAGCGCCGCCCCGGCGGCGCCCGCGCCCAGAGACAGTCCCAGTGACATGCCGGCGGCGTTCAGGCTCAGCGCGGTGCCGCGCACTTGCCCGCAGCGGCGTACCAGCAGGGTCATCACCGCGGCGGAGACCACCGCATGGCTGGCCGAGAGCACCGCGGTGCACAGCATTGCCAGCGGCAGCACCGGGGAAAGATACACCCCGAGCAGGGCCAGCAGCGCCGCGGACAGGGCGATGCACATCACCGCCCGGGTGCGCCGCTCGGAGTCCTCGGCGTTCAGCATCCGTCCGGCCAGCAGATGCCCGAGGAAAAAGGATCCTCCGCTCAGCGACCAGACGAAGGCGAACCAGCCGGTGGATAGCTGGAATTTGTCCGCATACAGCGGGGCGAGGAAGGCCAGGTGCCCCATGAGCGCGCCGGCCCGCCCGAAGGAGACCAGCAGCAGGGCGCGCGCCCCGGGGATGGCGGCCAGCGTGCGGAAGGCGGCCAGGTAGCCCAGCCGCGGGGCCGGTTGGGCCGGCTGCCCCGCCCCGGGTTCCGCCCGGCCGTAGCGCAGCAGCGCGGGCACCAGCGCAAAGGAAGCGATGGCGATGGCCACGAGGTTCCCCTGCCAGCCCCACCACAGCGCCGGCAGCACCAGCAGCGGCGCGCCCACCGTGGAGGCCAGGGTCTGGGCGGTCATCACCAAGGTTGCGGCGCGGCCCGCGGCGGGAGTGTTCCCGAAGCGGTCCGCCGCGGCGGTGGACAGCGCCGGGTAGAGCAGCGCGTTGGATACGCCGGTGGCCAGGCAGAAGGCGGCCAGCGCGGCGAGCCCGGAAAAGGTCCCGAGCACCGCGGCGATGCCCAGCAGCGCCAGCGCGGCGGCGGCCACCCGTCCCGGGGCGATGCGCCCGATCAGCGGGGCCAGCGCAACGCCGGTGAGCACCGCGCCGACGCCGGCCAGCCCGCGCAGCGAGCCGACCTCGGCATAGCCGGCTCCGGCCCAGTCGGCGATCGGCACCAGGAAGGTGGAGAGCACGGTGAAGGGCAGCAGGCCCACGGCCGAGGCCAGCAGGGCCGGCCAGATCTCGGCGATGATCTTCCGTTCGCCGGGCAGCTTTTCGTTGGTGTCCAATTCGGTCTCGCTCATGAGGCCCTTCCGATCCCGGCGCGGATCATGCCCAGGTCTTCGCCGAAGTCCTGCACGGCGAAGTCCGCGGAGCGCGGCTGGGCGCCCAGTCCCTGCGCCGCCTGCGTCAGCGCGCTCTCGTAGGCGGCCAGCAGGCGGTCGATCATCGGGCAGGGCACCGCCAGATGCCGGGCGAGACCTTGGATGATCTTGGTGCGGTAGTAGTCTTCCTTCGGCATCCGCGGCACGTCCCAGTGGCCTGCGTCGTTGCGGAAGATCGGCCGGATGGGAATGGCCGAGAAATCGAAGTAGCGCCCGTGGGCGTCCGGTTCGGAGAAGGGGTCCACGAGCAGCGAGGCGTAGCGCACGTAGACGAGGTACTCCTGATGGATGGCCGGCAGCTGCTCGAATGCGGCCACCTGCTCCGGGTCGATGCTCTGCGGGTGGACCGGGTAGCCGTCCTGGAGCATGAAGGCCAGCAGGTTGACTCCCTTCCCGCCCAGCGCGGTGACGATGGCCGAAAGCTCGCGCCACTGCTGGACCATGGCGTGGATCATGGATGGGGTGACCGGCCCCTCGGGGTAGAGCTTGTAGACGTACTGCGTCGGCGGCTCCGCGGCGAACACGGCGCGCAGCGTGACCTCGTTCATGAACAGTGCCGGATGCACGTACAGCGAGATGTTCCGCGCCTCGGCTTCGGCCGGCAGGCCGAGCACCGCCAGCTCGGTGCCCGCCGCCTCATGCACGGCGCGCAGCCGTTCCAGTCCCGGCGAGATGCCGCGATTCGATGCGGCGTAGATGCGGACCTTGGCTCCGGCGGTCAACACCGCAGCGCCAGGGTGTCCCTGCGGCCAGCGGGTGTCGCCCAGGTAGCTGGAGAAGCTGATCACCTCCGGATCCGCGCCCCGGGCGTTGGCGTATTCGCGCACCAGTGCCCCGGAGCCCATGGTGGGCGAGAGCAGGACGATGCGTTCGAACCCGGCCAGCACCTCACCGGCCAGTTGGCGCAGCACCGGGAGGTAGGCATCCGCAGTGACCGCCAGGAGCAGCGTGTCCCATTCCCCGGCCACCGATCCGTACCCGTGGAAGACGTGTTCGATCTGTGCTTCCCCGGCCAGTGCCGCGTGGGCGAGGTTCTGCACCTCGGCGCGCACGGTGCCCGCAGTTGTCTCCAGCGCGGCGAAGAATGCCGCCGCGCGCTGCGATTCGCGGCCCGCAAGGCCCAGGGTCCCGGGGAGCCGCCCGAGCAGCACCGCGCTTTGCACGGCCACCGGACCGGTCCCGGCGATGAGGATATTTCCCAATTCGTCCATCTGCTAAACGTCTTTTCCTATTGAGCGCTGCTTCACGTACAGCGCGATGTCGAATACCTGGTCCGGCTGGCGGATGATGTCGACCAGCCGCCAGAGCGCCGGGTCGACCTGCTGCATCGGGTAGTTGAACAGCGATTTAAGCCCGTCCCCGAAGCGCATGGCCACCACGATGTCCTCGCGGGTCAGCGCATGCATCTGGTGCAGCAGCTCGTACTTCACCGGAACCGTGGAGCTGATCACCACGTGGGTGGCCTGCGCGGTGAAGTCCAGCTCGTGGAGCGCGCGTTCCTCCAGCCCGATGTCCAGGCCCTCGCCGAGCTGGGCCACGACCCGGCGCCCGAGCGCAATGGACTCGGCGTCGATGTCGATCCCGAGCGCGGACGCGCCGGTGCGTGAGGCGACGTTCAGCAGCGTCATCGGGAAGGATCCCGAGCCGACGAGCAGCAGCTTGGAATCCCCGGTCAGCGCGACGGCCCCGAATTCCTTGGCGATGCAGGATTCGATATTGGCAAAGTATCCCTCCGCTCCCACCTGCCCCTCCAGCAGCCGTAGCGCGCGGTACTTCTCGATGACCGCCACGCAGCGCGCCGACTGGCAACGCAGTTGGTCCACCAGCTCATCGGTGCCGGCGGCCGCGGCAAGCTGGGCGAAGGGGGGCACGTTGCCCGGATCGGTGACGAAGCGCGCGTAGTCCGCCAGCAGCTCCTCGAGCTCGCCAGCGTGCCGGGTCGAGCCGTCGTAGCCGTCGGCCGCCGCGCTGAAGTGGCGCAGGAAGCCGCGCAGCGTGGCCAGCATGGCCTGCGCACCGGAGCTCAGCTCCGGGCTTGCGCCAATCGATATTTCAGTCATGGATATATGCCCTCCCCTCGGCCACGATGGCCACGTGTCCGGCGACGCGCAGCCCGGTTATCGTTCCGGAGCCGTAGTCGGCTTCCACGTCCATGGTGCCGCCGGGTTGCCGTACGCTGGCGCAGACCGGAGCGCGGTTCTTCGCGGCCAGGTACGCGCCGAGCGCGGCGGTTCCCGAGCCGCAGCTGCGTTCCCAGAGCAGGCTGCCCAGTGCGGGCACGTTGATCAGCGGGTCCAGCGCCCCGCGCGCCGGATCGTAGAGCATCACCCCGGCAACGGAGACGCCTTCGCTATTGCCCAGCTGCAAAGCCGCCTGTTCGGCGTGCTCGCGCAGCCCCTGGCCGTGGCCGGCGCATTCAATGACAAGGTGCACCGAATCCGCATACCGCACCAGGGCCGTTCCCGAGCGGGCTCCCGGGGACGGGTAGGGTTCGATGCTCAGCGGCAGCGGGCTGTCCAGCTGGCAGCGGTAGCCCGAATCCCGGGGCTCGACTCGGCAGCTCAGCAGCTGATCGGCGCCCGAGGCTTCTACAAAGAGTTCAACCCGGCCGGTCTGCCCCTGCTTCGAGGCGTGCAGCGCCGCCAGCGCCATCGCGGCGTTGGCGCAGAATTCGTCCCCTGCCATGTGCAGGCGCAACTGCGCCGCGGAGGATTCCGCCGGCAGGATGAACCCGACCTGTTCGGCATGCAGATGCTCGGCGCGCAACAACTGCTCCGCGATGGTGCGGTACTGCCGGGGCGGATGCTGGCTGGTGACCAGCACGGTGGTGTTGGATGTCGGGCTCAGCTTCGCGAAGTCCACTTCGGTGGTGCCCCTGGCCGCAGTGGAACGCGCGTATCTGCGTGCAGGCAGCGCGGAGGCGCGCCGGCGGCCGGTGTGGCGCGGGGTCCGGCGCAGCTGTGCTGACTGGCTCATGGGGCGGACAGCCGGTCCGCGAGCAGCTCCACGCCGTCCACGGCCAGCGGGCCGGGTGAGGAATAGTAGTAGTTCAGCGGCACCACGGCCGCGTCCTCCTCGATGGCAGCGAGGCCATCGAGCTCGGGTCGATCGCGCAGCGCCTGGAGCACCTCCTGGTCGGTTTCCAGTGCCGAGGAACCGGTAGGCAGGTACATCGCGAAGACCTTGTCGGCGGCGCTGGCGATCAGTTCCTCCGTGGAAGGGTCGAAGTAGCGCTTGGGCACATCGCCGAAGACATTCTCCAGGCCGAGCAGCTCCATCTGCTCCGAGACCAGCGATTCCCCTCCGTAGGATCCGAGGCCGCCGGCGCTCGGCACGTAGAGGGACAGCGCGCGCTCTCCGCTGCCCTGCTCAACGCGCGCCGCGGCGGCCGCTACACGCTCGCGCATGTCCTCCACCGCATTCTCGGCCGCCTGATCGGTGCCGAACAACTGGCCGTAGGACTGCACGTCACGGTAGATCTGCTCGAATCCGCTCACTCCTCCGGTGGAGCGGTCTTCGAATCCGGCGCAGTAGCCGCTCACGGTCAGCATCTGGACCCCGGCCTCGTCCAGTCGTTCGGCCAGGGAATCCAGATCGACTCCGGCTGCGATATCGGTGCCGATGACCACGTCGGCTCCCGAACCGAGGATCATCTCGTAGGAGACGTCGTGCGAGTCCTCCGTGATCCGCTCGGCGTCCTCCACCACGGCCTTGGTGGCCGCGTCGAAAGGCACCTCCAGGCTGCCAGCGTAGTGCGTCAGCTTGTCGCCCGCTCCAGCTGCGGACAGCAGCGCCGGGGCCTCCGAACCGACCGCGAGCACGCTGCGCGGTGCCGCGTCGAACACCACCTCCCGGCCGCAGCTGTCCAGGGTGATGCTGCCGGCGGCCGATTCATTCTGCGCGCTGTTCACGGTTCCGCCGGGGACGGCGCAGGCGGTGGCCACGGCCAGGATGACGGCGGGCATGGCCACCATCCAAGGATTGATTCTTCTCATAGATCATTGCTCCATTCGGTGCGGCCAGGGCGGGGACCTTAGGTCTCTGAGTACGCCTTTTAGCCAACAATCGTAAACACTAATGAGAATCATTCTCAAAAGTCAAAACGATGACGGCCCGCCGTCTCCTTGAACCCACGCCAGCCCCGCTCGCCCGGATAGGCCGCAGCGCACCTCGGAACAAAAATAGATCGCCCGCCGTACCCGGNNCCGGGTACGGCGGGCGATCTCCTGGATATCCAGCCTAGAGAGGATCTGGCATTAAAGCCCTTCAGCGGTCAGCCAGGCCGAAGCGATATCGGCGGCCGACTTCTGGTCAACGGTGCTTTTCACATTCAGCTCAACCAGGGTCTCGGCACTCAGCTTTTCGCTAACCGGGTTGAGCACCTCGGCGAGATCCGCTGACAGCTCGGCGGAGACCACCGGAACGACGTTCGAAGCCAGGAACAGCGACTCGGGGTCTTCCAGCACCACGAGATCTTCGGTCTTGATGCGCGGGTCGGCGGTGAACACGTTGGCAATGTTCACCGTGCCGGCGACCAGATCTTCAACGGTGGTGTCGCCGGTCCCGGAGAAGTCAGCCTTCACCCCATAGACGCTTTCGAGCCCCTTAGGGCCATAGGGGCGTTCGGCAAGCTCCGGTGGCCCGCCGAGGGTCAACGGCTCGCTAACATTCGCCAAGTCCTTGATGGACTTCAGGTTATTTTCCTCAGCAAACGCCCGGGTCACGGTGTAGGAGTCCTGGTCAGAGGCCTCGGCCGCTTCAAGGACCGCCAGAGAATCCGGAAGCTCCGACGTCAGCTCGGTGTAGACCTCATCGGCGGCACGCGCTTCGGTGTCTTCCTTGAAGAATTGCAGCAGATTGCCGGTGTACTCGGGGAACACATCGATACTGCCCTCTTCGAGCTGAGGCATGTACGCGTCCCGCTGACCAATGCTGTACTTGCGTTCCACCTCTTTGCCGGCACCTTCCAGCGCCTGGGCGTAGATCTCGGCAACGATCTCATTCGAGTAGTAGGCCTGCGAGCCGACAACAATCGTTTCTCCGCCGCCTTGTTCGGCGTTGCTCTCGGTTGCCAGCGGGTCTCCCCCTGCGCAACCAGCCAAGACAAGACTGCCGGCCAGCATTGCGGCTGCGCTCGGGATGGTGCGTTTCAGTTTCATGGCTTTTCCCTTTCCTGGGATGTCGAGTGATCTATTTTCGGGTTTGCATCTTCACCGGCGGTTTTGTCTGGGGCGAGCTTGCGCGGTGCCTTCTTCCTAGCTTTTCCCAGGCCCTCCGGAACTGCCGTCTTTTGAATCACGGCGAACAACAGGTCCAGGAGCAGCGCAAGCACCGCCACCATGAGCGCTCCGCCGAGAACCATGTCGAAGCGCCGCAGATTCAGCCCGGTAATAATTGGCAGGCCCAGCCCGCCAAGGTTCACGTAGGCCGCGATGGTCACCGTTGCGACCACTTGCAGCATGGCTGACCGGATTCCGCCTACGAGCAGCGGCAGGCCGAGCGGGATTTCAACCTTGAAGAGGATCTGCCACTCGGTCATCCCCATGGCCCGAGCCGCGTCAAGGGTCTTGCGGTCTATGGCTTCAAACCCCGTATAGGCTCCGGCCAGCAGCGAAGGGATGGCCAGTAGAACAAAGGTGACAATGGCTGCTTCGGGTTTGTGCAGCACGCCAAAGAGCAGCACCAATAAGATCAGCAGGCCGAAGGAAGGTATCGCGCGGGCGACACCCGCGGCGCCCACGGCGATCTCGCGCCCAATGCCGGTGTGCCCGATCGCCCAACCGGCAGGGATGGCAATGACACCTGCGAGGAGCACCGCCACCACCGTGAACAGCAGATGCTGGCCAAGCAATGCCTGCAGTCCCCCGCTGCCTTCCCACTGTTCTGGCGCGGAAATCCATTCAATTGCCTTGGCAATCAGGTTCATGGCGACACCCGCGTTCTGGCCGCATGCGTGGCTTTTCGCTTTGGTTGCTTAATTTGACGTGTCCAAGGCATCAGCCATCGTCCGAGGAGGACTAAGAACAAGTCGATGGCCAGGGCAATCAAGGCCACCGCAAGGATCCCCGAAAAGACTTCTTCGATGATGCGCCGCTGGAGGCCGTTCGTGAACAGGTATCCCAGGTTCGTCACACCCACCAAGATTCCCACGGTCGCTAGCGAGATGGTGCTGACCGCGGTGACGCGCAGTCCGGCGAGAATCACCGGACCGGCAAGCGGCAGGTCCACCGCGAAAAACCGGCGCCCGGGCCCGTAGCCCACGGCAGTTGCGGCCGCGCGCGCGGCAGGGTCTACGGAGTCCAGTCCGTCCACGACGCCGCGGACCATAATCGCAATCGCGTAAATGCTCAGTGCCACGATCAGGTTGGCTTCACTGATCGCGCTCATTCCGGTGAGCACAGGCAGGAGCATCAGCAACGCGAGCGAGGGGATGGTGTAGAGCAGGCCGGTGGTTGTCACAACCGGTCCGCGAACGATTCGAAATCGCCAAGCTACCCAGCCCAGCGGGATGGAAAGCAGGAACCCGATGACGATCGCTATCAGGCTCTGCCGCAAGTGCTCTAGCGACAGCGACCCGATGAGTCCCAGATTCTCGAGTATCCAGTTCACGCCTTGGATCCGTCCTCGACGAGTCTTCCCTGGGTCCGGCCTTGGGAATCCACGAGCACGGCACCGTGGGGCGTATTTTTGACGCTCAGTGCTCTGGCTCCACGGTCTGTGCCGATGAAGGAAGCCACGAACTCGTTGGCTGGGTTTTCAATGATTTCGCTCGGGCTACCCACCTGCAGCTTCTGCGCACCGGCGGACAGGATCACCACCTGGTCGCCGAGGAGGAATGCCTCATCGATATCATGGGTGACGAAGACAATCGTCTTATCAAGTTCTTGTTGCAGCCGAATCAGTTCCTGCTGCAGTTCGGCGCGCACAATGGGATCGACGGCACCGAAGGGCTCATCCATGAGCAAAATATTCGGGTCAGAAGCCAAGCCACGGGCCACTCCGACACGTTGCTGCTGGCCTCCGGATAACTGGTGCGGGTATCGGTCAGCCATGGTTGAGGGCAGGCCTACGGTCTCCATAAGTTCCAGTGCCCGGGTTCGGGCAACCTTGCGAGATTTGCCTTCGAGCCGGGGAACCGTGGCGATGTTCTCTGCCACGGTGAAATGCGGGAGAAGCCCCGAGTTCTGCATGACGTAGCCGATACTGCGGCGCAGGCCCACCGCGGGCTTTGTGGATACATCCTGGTCGTCTATGCGGACCGTGCCGGCACTGGGGTCAACCATGCGATTGATCATGCGCAGCAATGTCGTCTTGCCGCAACCAGAGGAACCCACGAATACGGTGGTGCGATGGGCTGGAATCGTCAAGCTGAAGTCCTCAACAGCCGTGGTGCCGTCTGGATAGTGCTTGGAAACGGTATCAAATTCGATCATGCACTGTTGCTCCCCACTAGCTCGTTGTGATCAGCTGCGTCGTGCCTGTGCATACATTGGCTCCTTGCGGTGGCGTTGAGCCTAATTCTGCCCTAAAAATCCGATGACGGCACGGCAGACTACGAACTGATTTTCACTCGATCTTCGAGACAACATGCACTAAACCTTCAAGCCACATTAGGATCGACATAAACATAGTTACTACTTTTGGAGGAATATCTTGCTTATCCCCGCCGTTGCCCTAGCTTCCCTCTCGCTGACCACCGGGATATTAACGGCCTCTGCGCCAGCAGTGACTGGCCCCGAAACAGAAATACTGACAGAAATGTGGGATTCGGTGCTGACCCTCGATGCGGCCACCGGGCTAGCCCTTGACGAAAACATGCAGCAGGAATGGGTCTCAATGACGGTCGTGGACGTCCAAACAGGAAAAATTCTAAGTGAGACTACACTGACTCCTGGGCATGCAGGAACTCCGGTCCAGGTTCCGATATCGGTTCTTCCGCTTCGAGATCGCTTGGGCTGGAATTAGTCGCTTTTCGTAGAAGACGGAATGCTCCGACCTCCACAACCTTTCGCTGGACGGAGCTTTGCCTGTTTCCATCGCACGATCATCGTTCTGATAAGCGCCACGAAGGACAGCGGGATCACCATTGCCCCGGCAGCCAGCGATAGATCAGCGGTGATTCGGAATACTCCAGCCTCAGGGAAAACATCGCTCAGCAGCAGTGCCCATATGGTGCTTGGAATAATTCCCAGAGCTAGCGAGAGCAACGTGAACAGCAGAACGCTCACCCGAGTTGAAACGACGAATCCAAGGAACGCCATCAACCCAGCGAATCCGAGCCACGGCAGCAGCGGGAAACTCAGTGCAAACCACAAACCCGCGTCGAGATAATTCCACCAAGGGGCACGGGCAAGCAACGGATCCACGACAAGAAACAAGATCGCCCATCCTGATCCGCAAAGCAGCGGCAGAAATCGCCATTTGTTTTTTGTTATCAGTTGATTGTTCCCGACACCGCGCGTTTGCTCAGAGATCTCCACGGATTCGTTCCTGTCGGGTTTTGAAAGTCTTAGTGATTGGACCTGCACCGAGGAGATGCGCTTCGATTGGAGCCTTGCCTATTCCGCGGGCGCTCCCGGCCGTGGCCGAATCGAAGATGCTGCCCTTCGTTGCGCTAGCCCACGAATGCTCATCCACGCGATAGCGAAGCACAGTATGAGGAAGGCCAAAGCAGATGCAAGCCCGGATACGAGGTCCAGCGCTTGGGAGAAAATTGCGCCGAGCGCCAGTACCACGAAGACCCCGCCGGCGGCGGAACCGATCGCGCCCATCAGAGCCTGGGAGTTTCCGGTAGCGGCGGGTCGTTTCTTCTCACGAATCGCCAAGGCGATGGTTGCCCCCGTGGCGGGAAAGACCGCGGCGATCGCGCCGATCCACGCGCCGTTGGCCAAGGCCAGCACCAGACCCCCACCAATGCCGGACAGCGAGAACGGTGATTCCTTAGCCAGAATTGGCCAGAAAATTGCGGCGCTGAGCGCGGCGCCAAAAACAATGCCGGCCAGGATCGCCAGCCCGAAGAGCGGCAAAGTGAACGATTCGGCCTTCTGCCCAGCAATTTTCACCATATGGTGATCATATGCGATTGCTATTTGACTTGTCGATATTTAATGCGTTGCAGTGATACGTCAGTCTATGCCGGTTAGTCGTTCAGGTCGTTTGCGCCACGGACCCGAGCTTGGCGATCAGGGAATCCCGCCGCTGCCAGTAGCCGAGCGGGCCCAGCGTGGGTGGCAGCAAGCTGGCTGAACGCTGCGCGCGGAGCGTTAACATGGCTCTTCCCAGATGAGGGTGTAGGTCGGCCGGGCGCGTCGGTCCGCAGATAGACGTCGAGGTCTCCCGACGATGGAGGTTCCTACGCCATCCATCCGAAAGACCTCGACGTGACCGACGCTACCCCGCCGGCCGGCTTCGGCCGCCCTGACCTGACCGCCTTCGCGTCTCATCCCAATCGACCCTGATCGGGTCTGCTGATCCTCTCGACGAGAACGCAGCGACATCATAGCCACCCAACCCCGACCGTCCGGGAAGCCGGGGCACGTCGCATGGCCTGTGCTGCGGGCGTGTCGAGTGGGGCGTCCAGGGGCGACGCAGGAGCGTCGACGCGACGTGCTGAGAGGTGGTTCTAAGGCATGGCGATAGGTCAGGAACGGCGTCGCTCCTTGCGCAGGAGGGAGCGCAGAGTCTCGGCGTTCGCGTAGCCGACCCGTAGCGCGATCTCGGCGGAGGTGAGGTCCGTGGTTGCTGAGAGGTGCCGAGCTCGTTCGATGCGAAGCCGTTGGACGAAGCCGAGCGGAGTGAGGTTGAGCGCCGCACGGACTCGTCGTTCGAGGGTGCGCCGGCTGGTGCCGAGCGACTGCGCGACGAAGGCGACGTTGAACGGTTCGTCCAGGCGGGCGCGCACGAAGCGTTCGAACTCGACGACGATCGGGTCCTCGTGCCGGAGATGTTCGTAGGCGACGAAGGCCGCCTGCGACGGACGCTCGTCGATGATGAGGAGCTTGGCGACATGTTGGGCCAGGTCGGGGCTGATCGATCGCACGAGTGAGAGCGCGAGGTCGATGTGGGCGAAGGCGGCGCCGGCGGTGACGAGGTTCCCGTCGACCACGACCATGGTGTCGAGATCGAGGGCGACGGTCGGATAGCGCTTCAGGAACTCCGGCCCCAGGAACCAGCTGGTCGTCGCCCGCCGATGATGCATCCGTCCGGTCTCGGCGACGGCGAACACGCCGGTGCACGCCGCGGCGATCCGGGTGGTCGCCTCGTCGAGGCGCCCGAGCGAGGCGATGACCGAACGAGCATCTCGGCTCTGGAGGGCGTCGTTGGTAGCGGCGGCCGTAAGGGTTCCAAGCGCAGGGACGACGACCACGTCGAACTCTCCGGACTCCGACAGCGGGTGGTCCACCGACAGGGTCATCGATGCCGTCGTGGTCACTCGCCGTTTCGGTCCGAGGATGACGAGTTCGATCGGGTCGATCCGCGGGTCGACATCGCCGCGGGCTCCGTCGGCCACCCGCACGATGTCGATGATCGACGCGATAGCCGAACCGAAGCAGCCGTCGATCGCAATCAGTCCAATACGCATGACGTAAACAATAGCAATACTGCCGTATACGCCACTTCTCACATGCCCTTTTTCGTCATATACTGAACTTGCTTCACCAAGAAACCTCGACACCTAGGAGAACCTCTCATGTCCACACCCGCATCACTTCCGTATGCCTTCGTCGCCAAGATCGTCGCGGCCGATGGACAGCACGACGCGCTCGCCGATCTGCTCACCGGCGCTGTCGCGCTCGCCAACGAAGAAGTAGGAACGATTGTCTGGTTCGCGGTCAGGACCCACGCCGACACCTTCTGGATCTTCGATGCATTCCCCGACGAGGCCGCTCGCGACGCCCACGCCAACGGCGCCATCGTCGCAGCCCTGATGGCCAACCAGCACCTCCTCGGCGCAGCACCCGAGATCCTGGCGGCCGACGTCCTCGCGTCCAAGCTCCCGTAGTCCGCCAACGCACGAGACCATCGCGCCCCGCCGAGCCGTCGCCAGGTCGCAACGCAACGCCACGCTGCGTTGCCGAGCGGTGCGAGGCCTATCGGCACACGGACAGGATGCCGGCCGCGAGCGCTCAGCCTGCGAGGGGTCCGTCGCAGAGGAGAGCGACGTCGGTGTCGGGCAGAGCCGTGAGGCCAGCGCATCGCGCGACCACCAGAACCGAACAGCCCCTGCCCTGCGTTTCCGCAGGTCAGGGGCTGTTCGCCGGAGCCGCCTGTCGGAATCGAACCGACGACCGAATCACGTCGGCTTTGCGTCTATCACTTGATGCGCCCACTGGGCGAACGAGCCGCTGACCTGCGCAAACGCCGAGCGTGGGGGACGCCGCCATCCGGTGGTGACCGACGACGACCGACCAGTACCGACCGTTTCACCGGAGCTTGCGGCGGCGTCGAAGCCGAGTAAGCTCCATTCCTTTAGCTCACCGCGCCCTCCTCCTCGCCGGTCCCGTCGTCGTCGAAGACGTTTCAGGGGTCTTCTCAGATGACGGTGTAGGTCGGCCGGGCGCGTCGGTCCGCAGATAGACGTCGAGGTCTCCCGACGACGGAGGTTCCTACGCCATCCATCCGAAAGACCTCGACGTGTCCGAAGCTACCCCGCCGGCCGGCTTCGGCCGCCCTGACCTGACCGCCTTCGCTCGACTCGACGGCCTCGGTCTGAGCGTGACCGGACAACGACTTGAACCGGATCGTGCGGTCCTCGCGTGCCGCGTGGTGGAACCAGATCAGTGGTGCCGACGGTGCGGCAGCGAAGGCGCTGCTCGTGACACCGTGATCCGGCGGTTGGCCCACGAGCCGCTGGGCTGGCGACCGACCGTGCTGGAAGTTGTAGTGCGCCGCTACCGCTGTGCCGACTGCGGACACGTGTGGCGCCAAGACACCAGCGCCGCGGCGGAGCCACGCGCGAAGCTCTCGCGCACCGGGCTGCGGTGGGCGCTGGAAGGGATCGTGGTCGCACACCTCACCGTCGCCCGTGTCGCCGAGGGACTCGGGGTCGCGTGGGACACCGCCAACAACGCGGTCCTGGCTGAAGGCAAGCGGCTGCTGATCAACGACCCCCCGCGGTTTGAGGGCGTGAAGGTCATTGGCGTCGATGAGCACGTCTGGCGCCACACCAGGCGTGGCGACAAGTACGTCACCGTGATCATCGACCTCACCCCGGTCCGCGATGGCGCCGGCCCAGCAAGGCTGCTGGACATGGTCGAGGGCCGGTCGAAGGCGGCGTTCAAGACCTGGCTCGCCGACCGCGACGACGCCTTCCGTGACGCGGTCGAGGTGGTCGCGATGGACGGCTTCACCGGGTTCAAGACCGCGGCTGCAGAGGAGATCCCGGACGCGGTCACGGTGATGGATCCCTTCCACGTCGTGCGCCTGGCCGGTGACGCCCTCGACAGGTGCCGGCGCCGGGTCCAACTCGCGATCCACGGGCACCGTGGGTTCAGGGACGACCCGCTCTACAAGTCGCGGCGCACGCTGCACACCGGCGCGGACCTGCTCACCGACAAGCAGAGCGACAGGCTACGCGCGCTGTTCGTTGATGACGCTCACGTCGAGGTCGAGGCGACCTGGGGTGTCTACCAGCGCATGATCGCCGCCTATCGCCACGAGGACCGGCAACGTGGCCGCGAGCTCATGGAGAAGCTGATCACCGACCTCAGCGCCGGCGTCCCCAAGGTGCTCACCGAGCTCACCACCCTGGGCCGGACCCTGAAGAAGCGAGCCGCTGACGTGCTCGCCTACTTCGAACGACCCGGCACCAGCAACGGGCCGACCGAGGCGCTCAACGGACGGCTCGAACACCTGCGCGGCTCCGCACTCGGGTTCCGCAACCTGACCAACTACATCGCCCGAAGCCTGCTCGAGACCGGCGGCTTCAGACCCCAACTCCTACACCCCCGATTGGGATGAGCCGTTAACATGACCACAGCATCGGCAGAGAACCTTGCCTTAGATACACGAAATGCCCCAAACCACTGGTGGTTTGGGGCATTTCGAGGATTGAAGCTTACGCTTCGAGCACTACCGGAACGATCATCGGACGGCGGCGCAGCTTGCGCGACACCCACGAACCGATGACGCGGCGCACGATCTGCTGCAGCTGGTGGGTGGAGTGGTTTGGATTATTAGCCACTGCCTCCAAGATCGCTGCGGCGATCTTTGGCTTGATCTCGTTGAAGACCGCATCGTCCTCGGCCACGCCGCGGGCGTGGATGTCTGGCCCGGAGATCAAGGTGCCGTTCTGGCGGTTGATCACGGTGATCACCGAGATGAACCCTTCTTCGCCCAGGGTGACACGGTCCTTGAGGTCCTCGTCGGTGATGGTGCCGACCTTGGAACCATCCACGTAGACGTAACCGCATTCGACCTGGCCAACGAGTTCGGCTACGCCGTCCTTGAGGTCAATGACCGAACCGTCTTCCGCGAGGATGACGCTCTCTTCCGGAACACCGGACAGCGCGGCCAAACGGCCATTGGCGATCAGGTGGCGGGTTTCGCCGTGGACCGGAAGAACGTTCTTCGGACGGACGATGTTGTAGCAGTACAACAGCTCACCGGCCGAGGCGTGGCCGGAAACGTGGACCTTGGCCATGCCCTTATGGATGACCTCGGCGCCCAAGCGCATCAGGCCGTTGATCACGCGGAAGACCGCGTTCTCGTTGCCCGGGATGAGGCTGGAGGCCAGGATCACGGTGTCACCCGGGTTGATCTGGACCTTGTGTTCACCGTTGGCCATGCGGGACAGTGCTGCCATCGGCTCACCCTGCGAACCGGTGGACATCAGCACCACCTTGTGATCCGGCAGCTGGTCAACCTGCTTCAGGTCAACAACGACCCCCTGCGGGATGTGCAGGTAGCCGAGGCGCTCGGCGATGCCCATATTGCGCACCATCGAACGGCCGATGAAAGCAACCTTGCGGCCGTGCACGGCTGCAGCATCCAGCACCTGCTGGACGCGGTGCACATGCGAGGAGAAGGAGGCGACGATGATCCGGCGGCGGGCCCGAGCAAACTTCGCTTCCAGCACCGGACCGATTTCGCGTTCGGCGACGGTGAAGCCCGGCACCTCGGCGTTGGTCGAGTCGGTGAGGAACAGGTCCACGCCCTCCTCGCCGAGCTTGGCGAAGTGGCGCAGGTCGGTGATGCGGCCGTCGAGCGGCAGCTGATCCATCTTGAAGTCACCGGTGTGCAGCACGGTACCGGCTTCGGTACGCACGAACACGGCCAGCGCGTCTGGGATCGAGTGGTTCACCGCGACGAATTCGCACTCGAACTCGCCGATCTGAGCCACTTCATTCTCGGTGACCACGTTGGTGATCGCCTTGATGCGGTGCTCGGCCAGCTTGGCTTCGATGAAGGCTAGGGTCAGCTTCGAACCATACAGCGGGATATCTTCGCGCAGACGCAATAGGTACGGAACCGCACCGATGTGGTCTTCGTGGCCGTGGGTGAGCACTACGCCCACCACGTCGTCCAGACGATCCTTGATGTAGGAGAAGTCGGGCAGAATCAGGTCAACGCCCGGCTGGTGCTCTTCGGGGAAGAGCACACCGCAGTCGATGATCAACAGCTTGCCGTTGATCTCGAAAACGGTCATATTGCGGCCGACCTCGCCCAATCCGCCCAGCGGAACGGTACGTAGGGTCCCCTTCTTCAGCTTGGTCGGCTTCTGCATACGCGCAGTATCGGCCTTGCCTACTGAACTTTCAGTCATAAGTGGTTAAGCCCTTTCGTTAAAGATCCCATCCACCTTCACGTAGGTCCGCGCGGATGGCATCGAGTTCTGCGTCCGATGGTGCCAGTAGCGGCAATCGAACGACGGTGTTCGGCAGGACACCCTGCCAGTGAAGTCCATATTTTGCGGCAACTGCGCCCTGAATGTGGCCCATGATGCCGCGCTGGATCGGGTCCAGCTCGAAGTGTGTAGCGCGTGCAGTCGCCAAATCCCCGGCATGCATCGCATCAACAAGCGTACGGTACTTAGCCGCCGCGACGTGAGCCGTCACGGAAACGACACCGGCGGCGCCGGCTGCCATCAGTGGCAAAGTCAGCCCGTCGTCCCCGGAGTACACGTGCAAATCGGTGTTAGCCAGCACGGTGGTGGTCGACTGGTAGTCGGCCTTTGCATCCTTCAACGCAATGACCTGAGGAATCTGCGCTAGTTCAATGATAGTTTCCGGGCTCAGCGCGATTCCGGTGCGGCCCGGAATGTCGTACATCATGATCGGCAGGTCAATGGCCTCGGCAATCGCCTTCACATGGGCGATAATTCCGGCCTGGCTTGGCTTGTTGTAATAAGGTGCGGTGACCAGGATGCCGTGGACTCCGGCCTCCTTGGCGCCGAGCGACAAACGGATGGAGTGGCGAGTGTCATTAGTTGTGGAGCCCGCCAGCACCGCTGCGCGGTCGCCGACCGCATTGACGACGGTGCGGAACATTTCGATGTTCTCTTCGTCGGTGAGCGTTGAGGTCTCCCCGGTGGTGCCGGTGACGACCAGACCGTCGCAGCCTTCATCAACGAGTTTGATAGCCAGCTTGGCGGCGACATCATAGTCAACCTCACCTGCCTCGGTGAAGGGGGTGACCATCGCGGTCAGCACGGTACCGAACGGGAACGACTGATTATCAATTTCACTAGTTGCCATGGCTTAAATCTACACGCGGAAGTGTCTTGATGGCATATTCATGTTGTTCCGTGATGCGATATGTCTATGGACGTGGAAACAAAGGCCCGCAGACTGCCCGGATTGGATGCAGCCAGGGCGCTAGCCATCTTGGGAATGTTCGCCGCCCATATCTTTGATCTTTTCGCCCGCGATGCGACCGGTGCGCTGCAGCCAACCCTCACCGGAGCCGTGGCAAATGGCCGCGCCTCGGTGCTCTTCATGGTGCTCGCCGGTGTTTCGCTGGCCTTGTTCGCCCGCTCGCTGGAACGCAAGGGCCTGAATCGCAGGTCCGCATCGATGGTGCTGCTGCGCCGCGCGGCGGTTATCGCCGCGCTGGGCATGCTGATCGGCCCGGCGAACGAGTCCATCGCGAACATTCTGGTGCATTACGGATTGCTGTTCCTGGTGCTGATCCCGGCGTTATGGGTGCCAGTGAAAGTTCTGTGGACACTGGCCGGTAGCTGGCTGCTGGTCGCTCCGCTGATCTGGCGGCCGCTGGCGGCCGGCGATGCCGGAGCGCCCCTGGGCCATAATCCAACCTTCACCGACTTTGCGCGCCCGGGACTGCTGCTCGAAGACCTGCTGGTCACCGGGTACTACCCGCTGCTGATCTGGATCGGCTATGGCGTGCTCGGGGTAGCTGTGGGGAAACTTCGACTGACTGACCGGCGCACGGTGGCGTGGTTGGCGGCCGGCTCGGTAGTTGTCGCGGCACTAAGCCTGCTCATCGGATGGCTGAAGATCCTTCCGTGGGTCGATGGGATTGGCGCGCTGGCCGGGGTTCCTCGCTCGCAGCTATTTGCCTTGCTGGTCACCGGGCGTTCACCGTCCGGGAACCTCGACCCGTTCTTGACTCAATCCGCTTATATTTGGCTGCCCACCGCGCATTCGGGATCACTGATTTTCACAATTCATGCAGCGGCCTGTGCTGTCGCAGTCTTGGCGGTATTGCTGCTCCTGGTCCCCTACCTGGGCTATTTCGGCTCGCTCATTGCAAGCGCCGGGCGCGCTCCGCTGACGCTCTACATCGGCCATCTGATCTTGTTGCCGATGCTGCAGCTGGGACTCTCGCAGTGGACCCAGTGGTGGGTACTGTGTGTGCTGATGCTGCTCACCGCGTTGCTCTTGCACCACACCCGCAGGGCAGGCCCGCTGGAAGCTGGCGTTCGCTACCTGAGCGAATTGCCGAACGCAGACCACAAAGAGAACCCAAGCTAAGCTCTCCGCCAGTCCCCGAAGGCAAGAAATATGCATCTCGCTATTAGGCCAACTGACAAGGGATTAGTTAGACTTTCCTTATGATCAAACGCGTCCATTCCCGGCAGAGGCTGCATAATATTCCGCTCAAATCTTCGTGCATTTTGCTTGCTCTTGCGCTCATCGGATGCTCTTCGGCGCCCATCGATCCACCGCGCGAATCTTCACCTGCACCATCCGAATCCCCCGCTGCCCCAAGCCTTCGCGAATTTGATCTTGACAACGCGTTATGGGAATTAAGCGACGGATACGGTTCCGAAGAATCCACAGCGCTTCAGTTCAAGAACGGCAAGGCGAACCTCAACACCGCCGAATACTCCATTGGGGACGTAGTCTATTCGGATATGAACGGCGATGGAGTCGAAGATGCCTTAGCGCCGGTCGAAATGCTAGACGGCAACAGCTTCTCCTCGCTTTGGTTTATCTGGCTAGCGGCCATCGAACAGCCAGAACAATTAATCCACCCTGTAGCGGCCAGCAGAAGCTGCGGTGATTTCATCAATGAGGTGACCGCCATACCCGGTGGCATAGAGATTACGGAAACTCGTCGCACCATCTTCGATGAGGACCGATCATGCGCAGAGGGAGGAACCTGGGAGGAAACGCGAACCATCGCCGTCGAGCAATTTGGCGAGGACAAGATCTGGCTTCCCGTTCAAACGGGCCCCGAACGCGGCTACGGCGGCGTTTGCAATGAAGAACTGCCCGGCGATGTCGTGCCCTTTGACGAGCCCTACTACCTGGCGCCCACGACGGAAGCCAAGGAGGAATTCTCATCTGGTGAGATCCGCGGGATCAGCATTGCTGGACTTGAAGATCAAGGCACTGAGGGCGGAGAACCCGGCGGGTGGCGGCTCTACAACGTGGTGGAGAATGACGACTCCGTAGAGCGCTGCATCTGGCTCCCCATCCACTAGAGCTAGACTTCTGAAATATCTCAATTAAAACGGCAGGAGCTTCGAAACCAAGAGTAGGTTGCGAAGCTCCTGCCGTTTCATGTGTTCAGATCACTTGCTCGTTGTGCTCGCGTTCTTCTCGGCCACGAAGAAATTCACGGCAGTTCGCATCGAAGCTCGTGCACGTTTCCGGTCTCCACTGGCGTCATAAGCCAAAGCCAAGCGGTACCAAGACTTCCAGGATTCAGGATGGGCCTCGACGTCTTGCTTGTGGATCGGGAAGTCAGCGTCAGCAGCTTCTCGCACGAACCTGCCCGAGGGCATGCGTGGCAAGTCTTCCGGCAGTTCGCCGAGTTCTGCGAGAATTTTTCCCATCTTCTCGGTGCGCAGTCCGAAGAGAATCTCGCGGATCAAGATCCACACGCCCAGCGCAGGAATGACGAAGACCGCAACGCCTATGGCGATGGCGATCGGTTCGCCGGTGCGCATGAAGCGCATCGCTTGGGTGAAGGACATGGCAATATACAAAACGAACAGCAGCAGAATGCCGCCTACCCATAGTTTGGTTTTCACTGGCCCAACTCCAAGTAGCCGTCGAGCCCATAGGTAAGTCCTGGGCGCGAGGCGACGGTACGCAGGCCGAGCAGCACCCCTGGCATGAAGGATGCCCGGTCATAAGAATCGTGGCGCAGGGTGAACTGCTCGCCGGGGCCGCCGAAAAGAACTTCCTGATGGGCCACCAGACCGCGCAGACGCACTGAATGTACGTGCACGTCGTCCACGAGGGCGCCTCGGGCACCGTCAAGTTGGGTTTCCGTTGCGTCCGGGCTTTTCGCCACGCCGGCGTCCCTGCGGGCTGCGGCAATCAGCTCGGCGGTGCGCACCGCGGTGCCGCTGGGTGCATCCACCTTGTTGGGGTGGTGCAGTTCGATAATCTCTACCGACTCAAAGTATTTTGCGGCCGTGGCCGCGAAGGCGCTGGCAAGCACCGAACCAAGAGCAAAGTTTGGGGCGATCAGCACACCTGCTTCGGGGTGCTGCGCGAGCAGGTGCTCAAGCTTCGCACGGCGCTCGTCGTCCCACCCGGTGGTTCCCACTACTGCGTGCAAGCCATTCTCCACGGCGAAGCGCACGTTGGCTTCGGTGGCTGTCGGTACCGACAGGTCAACGATGTGGGTTGCGCCTGCCTCAAGAATTTCTTTCAGGTCTGCGCCTCGTCCAAGGCTCGCCACGAGATCCATATCGGCGGCTTCGGAGACGGCTTTAACCGCTTCCGCGCCCATTCGTCCTGCGGCGCCAAGCACCGCAACCTTAATCTGTGCACTCATGGGTTTAAGCCTATCGCCTGTACCCTGCAGGTCTTCGCATCGGTGACGTGATCTGCGCCTGATCCAGTCGCGACGGCACCGCGGGGATCCACCTCCAAGATTTTGCGATCATCTCGAGATATACGGCGTGTAGCTTGTAATTCAATTCTTCACAAGGAAAAATGGAAGACAGGATCTTTCTAGGAGTTGTCAAGTAATGGGGACCGTCCTGAAGCGATGGCGCGCTATCACATTCATCTTATTTGCTGTTGCTTGTGGAACTGTCGCTTGCGGTTCCGGCGATGTACCGACGTCGTTAAGCGATGAAGAGCGCTCCAGGCTCGTTGATCTGCTGGAGCAGGAAAGCTCGTGGATCGAAACGCCATCATGCCAAGTCGAAGTTTTCCGTCAGGACGCCGATACCACCTATGGCTGGGCGACTTGCGTGACCGCAGCCTCGGCACCCGATCAGGAAATAGACCAGGGGCATTCTTACCCTTTCCGTGCCGATGGCAGTGAAGTAAGCACTCCCGGTGACGGCAGCGACTATCAAAAAAACGTTGAAAAGCTCTTCCCCAAGGACCTTTGGCCGGCAATCGAGCAACACGCGGTGGGTCTGCCTTAAAGCTGCAATGCACCATTGCTCGCGATGATTGGCTATCCTTGATCCTCAGTTAACTGAATACTAGATTTTTCGTGGAATCGTCCGCGGACGGAAGGTTATGTGTGCGGCACGGTTATTTTGGACAGGTCCCGGAGTCTTTGCGCACTCGATTATCGGTGCGCGTGGCCGGCGAAGGTCCGGACGTGGTTCTCATCCACGGGTTGGGAGCTTCAAGCCGCTATTTCACTCCTCTGGCCACGGAGTTGGCCCGTGACCATCGAGTGATTGTGCCCGAGCTACCCGGGCATGGCAAAAATATGGATGATGGACGCCCAGTCAGCGTGGCACGCTTCGCCCACGAAGTGTCCCTAGCGCTGCGCACGCTCAACGTGAAAAATGCGGTGATTCTCGGGCATTCGATGGGGGCACAGGTGTCCATTGAGATTGCACGGACCCGACCCGAACTGCTCGAACACCTCATCATTGCCGCACCCGCGGTCAATGACCGGGAAGACACGCTTTTTCGTCAAGCGCGCCGTTTAATCCAAGACTTCCCTCAAGAGTGGAACGCGGTCAAGGCGATCCTGCTCGTTGACTACCTACGCTGCGGGATTCCGTGGTGGGCTAAGAGCTGCTCGGAAATGCTCGACTACTCGACCATTGATCTGTTGCGCACCGTCCCCGTTCCCGTGGATGTGGTCTGCGGTACGCAAGATTCACTTTCACCGCCTGAATTTGGGCTACGGCTGACGGCTAAGGCCCCGCAGGCGAAACTGACGGTGTTCCAGAACGCTGCTCACGGTTTTAATTACTCGCATTTCGAAGAGCTCGCTGAGCTTGTACGCAAAGCAAAAAATTCGGCTGTTTCAGCGTCAACGTGCTGACGTTCAAAAGCAAGAAGTGTATTGGCGGACTGTCCAAACCTGTATCTCCAACCCCTTGAATTAGAGTTTCGCTCGGCATAGGGTTGCCCTGAGAAACATCAACCCAGCATGTGAGGTAAGCGATGAGGCGCACTCTGCGAACATTTGCAGCAGCGGCAGCGCTTACCCTGGCAGCCACGACTCTGGCGGTTCCCGCACAGGCCTACGAGAGCTACAACATGGACAATTCTTGGGCGAAAAGCAGCGGTAAAGTATGGCGCGATGACAATCGAAGCATCGGTTTCAATCTGGCGCTCACCGATGACAATCGCGATGGCAAGTGCGTCTACTACCAATACCAGGGAGTACGCAACAATGCTCCGGATACCGGATGGTCCCGGCTGACCACCAACGTGTGTGGTGCGGGAACGACAAAATACTATCGAGACGATTCCAAGCGCGTCATTCCGTACTATTCGCTCACCGTCAACGGGTTCCGCGTGCGAGCCTGCAAGGCAATCAACAACGCTCCCGACACTTGCACCGCGGCCTCGTACGTCGCCACTCGAGGCAAATACAACAAGGGATAGCGTTTTTCCGGCACAAATGAAGGGACGCCAGGTCAAGCAACATTTAGTGCGACCTCGCGTCCCTGCAAATTCTCTGCTTGCGTTTAGCGTCCGAGCGCCTGCGCCGACTCGAATGGGCCAACCACGGTGATGGTCCGCTCCTTGGCCGCAAGCTCTTGAGCCAATGCCTGTACGTCCTTGGTGGTGACCGCGTTTACGCGGCTCAGCGCCTCATCTATGTCCTGGAATTCGCCGGTGACCATCTCGGCCCGACCCAGACGCGACATACGGCTTCCCGGGTCTTCCAGTGCCAACACCGTTCCGCCGGCGAGCTGGCCCTTTGCTTGAGTAAGCTCCGAATCGGTGATGCCGTCGGCGGCTAAACGATCCAGCTCGGATTCGAGCAAGCCGATGACCTCTCCGGCTTTAGCCGGTGAACAACCTGCATACATGCCGAAATATCCGGCGTCGGTGTATGCAGCTGAGAATGAATAAGTGGAGTAGGCAAGGCCACGCTTTTCGCGGATCTCTTGGAAGAGCCGCGAGCTCATGCCGCCACCCAGTACCGCGTTTAGGACCGCAAGGACCTGCCGGCGGTCATCTTGCCCGCTAATACCTGGGCAGCCAATGATGATGCTGGCCTGCTCGACCGGGCGGTTGATCACTTCGATGCCAGGAACTGAGACGATCGTTGCTGGTTCCGAAGAACGGCGTGGTTTCGGCACTGCCATAGGATCAAGATCCCAGCCAGCCTCGGTTAACGAAGCGAGCACCATGGAGCACAATTCATCATGGTTCAATGAACCAGCTGCGGTGATGATCACTTCGCTCGGACGGTAGTGGGCCCGATAGTGTTCCATGACTGCTTCGCGAGAGATCTCCATGATCTCGGCCGGTGTCCCGCCGATCGGGCGAGCCAGAGGATGATCGCCTAGCACCTTGGCGACGAAGCGTTCGTGGGCGACCTCGGTGGCGTCGTCAGCGTCCATGGCAAGTTCCTCAATGATCACCCCGCGCTCCTGCTCTAGCTCTAGCGGATCGATTACCGCGGAGGTCACCATGTCGGCAATGACATCCATAGCCATCGGCAGATCGGAATCTAGCACTCGCGCGTAATAGCAGGTGGATTCCTTCGCCGTCGCGGCATTCGATTCCCCACCTACCGCGTCAAAAGACTGAGCAATTTCCAGTGCGGTGCGCTTCTTAGTTCCTTTGAACAGCAAGTGCTCCAAGAAATGAGTTGAGCCGTAGTGCCCTGCTTCTTCATCACGGGAGCCCACTGGTACCCAGAATCCAACGGTAGTCGAACGCTGGCCGGGCATGGCCTCGGTCAGAACCCGTACGCCTCCGGGAAGAATACTGCGGCGGACTTCCGCGCCACCCTCACCACGGTGAACCAGCGAGGGGTCAGCCGGGTCAATCGGAGAGAACTGTTGAGCCTCTACCGAGTGCAATGGCAACGGAATCATGACCACAGAGAAACATCCTTAAATCATTGGGGCCCGGATCGTAAGTCTGGGCGGAACATTGTCCCTATTCTCCCACAGCCCCACCATTGAATACTTGGAACTAGGGGCAACCTCTCAATTGCTTGCCGCGCTTGACCTCCGAGGTTTTCCTAAGATACTGGGCTTGGGTACCTCGATGCGAAAGAGCGGCAAGTGGAGTCCGGACTTCCTCGGTTCCAGCATCGGTGCCCCTTTGGTGACAGCCAAGAACAAGATCCGACTCGCCAAGTGGGCGAGCCGGACCTCGTTAGAGACAAACCCTCAGAATGAGCTTGAACCGAACTTATGTTGCTGGTCAGCTGTCCGTGGGCGTAGTCGGATCAAACGGTGGCTGTGTGCTGGGGCCACCGGGATCGGGCCGGCTTGGTGGCGTGGTCGGATCAGGTGGATCTATGGGCGAGGTTGGATGATCTGGAACATTCGGCCGTGGTGGCTGACCAGGTGATGGCCATCCTGGTTCTCTCGGAAAATCGGGATCGGTGGACTCCATATTGTTTTCCTCTTCGCTCCGTTGAATGATTCTCCGCTATCGCGGCTATCCGTCCATTCAAGTACCCAGCGCAGAATAGTTCAATAGTCAGCAGGGAATACTCACTAGTTTCACTCACGCGAGCGCGCACCGAATCAGGCCATGGCCGAAGTGAACTACTCGATGCCGTCAGCTACGCGATGTTTGTCCGGTCAAATGCATCGAGGCTGATGCCTTGTTCCAAAATCAGTTTTGCCCATTCCTTGGCCGAGTGCAGGCTGTGGTCTCGGTAGTTACCGCAGCTCACTGCTTCGGTGCCTGGAACGTCATCCCAAGTAACGCGCTCAGCTAGGTCTTCAAGGGAAGACTTAATGGCCTTAGCAACCTCGGCTGGAGTCGGCTCGCCCCACACAATCATGTGGAAACCCGTACGGCAACCAAAAGGAGAGAAATCAATCAGGCCTTCGAAGCGGGTCCGGATCAAACCAGCCATGGTGTGCTCAATAGTGTGCAGGCCAGCGGTAGGGATCTCACCGTGGTTCGGCTGCACAAAACGAATGTCGTAGTTCGTGATGGCGTCACCCTTAGGTCCACGCTCAACGCCAATCTTACGAACGTAGGGAGCCTTGACCTTGGTGTGGTCCAAGGCAAAACTTTCGACTTCAGCAAGTTCAATATCACTCATACTTTAAGTCTATCCGCTCCCCTGCCAGCAAAATCGAAAAACTTCATCTTCCTTAACCGATAAACTCAAGTGAGGATACTGGCCGTGCGATCTGCTTCCGGCCTGAATCAAAAAGACTTTAGTTGTTGTTGAGAGGAACCGAATGTCGGATCAGAAGACCCTGCTAGTATTCGCGCACAGTGACGAAGCGTCAGCTTTCGCGGACGTACCGCATGTGGTCTCCGGAGTAGGCAAGGTCAATGCCTCGGTCGCTCTTGCCGGTGCGCTCGCCGAGGGCAATGTTGAGCGCGTGATCGTTTTGGGCACCGCCGGTGTAGTCGGCAGCGCAGATGAAGACCGCCCAAGCTTGGACACCATCTATCAGGTCACCCGATTGATCCAGCACGACTTCCCATTGGCCTCGGCCGATGTAGTGCCCGCCGGTGAGATCCTGTTGCCAGATACTCAGGCGACCATGGCCACCGGTGACGTATTTGTCAGCAATGACGAGCAGCGCACCCACATCTCCGGGCTGAATGCAGCATTGGTGGACATGGAAGGCTACGCCTATGCCAGCATGTGCCAGCTCTTCGGTGTACCGCTGCAGATCTTTAAGGTGCCTTCTGACTATGCGGACAGCTCCACCAGCATGGAAGATTGGGACGCGATTGTCGTGGCCAAGAGTGTTCAGCTTCGCGAGTTCTACGATGCGCACCTGCGCACGGCACTCGACGCAGCCAAATAGTACCGCGCCCGCGCGCTATTGAGAGGTGAACGACAGGTGATTGACCGGTCCGCCATCGGCTTTTGCTAAATCGTTCCCCTGGCGCAGACGTGGTTCAAGGAAACAGATGCCTAGACCACGCCTGCGCCATTCGCGTTCAAGATCGTGCGCGGATTTCAAAATCCGAGAATTCCTAGATGTTATTTTGATCGAATATCCCATTGATTTCCCTGGCCGATCAAAATGACCAATCTTCTATGGCTTGCGCCATCCCGCTGATGGTTCGCACTAGAATCGAATGACTAGGATCGATTGGAGAACGTTTCATGACCGCACAGGCAAACGCACGTGTCAGTGTTGGAGACATCTCTGTGCCTCGCCATCATCAGCTGATCGTGTCCCTCTTTGGTTTATACGCACGCCAGTACGGGGGCGCCTTGCCTGTGGCAACGATTATTTCCCTGATGGAGGATGTTGGGGTTGAATCTGCCGGAACGCGTTCCTCGATATCTCGGTTGAAAAAACGCGGAGTCATTGAGAGCGTTCAAGTGCAAGGCCGCAATGGATATTCGCTTGCTGACTCAGTCTTGACCACGTTCGCCGAAGGTGACGAACGGATCTTCCATCCCCGTCGCGCCACAGCTCAGGATCGCTGGTTGTTGGCGACCTTCACGGTGCCAGAAACCCAGCGCAATATACGGCACAAGATTCGCTCATCACTGGTGCGGATGGGCTTTGGCTCCGTAGTTCCTGGACTGTGGATTGCTCCGGAACATGCCAAAGACGCAGCGCTGGCCTATTTCACGCGACACGGACTAGATCAGTATTTCGAATTTTTCCTTGCCGAGCATATCGGCGGTGCCCAAATTCAGAAGAATCTTAGTTCTTGGTGGGACTTAGTTTCCTTGGATCAGCTATATTCCGAATTTTTGAACGAGAACCGAGGCCGATTGGAAAGCTGGCAACAGCTTGTCCAGGCCGGGGACAACCCTGAACTTGATGCCCGGGCATTCGCAGATCACTTGATCCTGCTCACCCAATGGCGACGACTCCCTTACTCCGATCCAGGGCTCCCAGCAGAATTGCTTCCAGAGGGATGGAATGCATTAAAGGCAGAAGATCTCTTCCACAATTTACACACACTCTTGGCACCCATGGCTGGTCGTCATGCTAAACGTATTATCGGCGTGGACAGCTGACACAGCTCACAAAATAGCTATTACCGCGCAAAGCCAAAGAGCCACGG
>NZ_NRGV01000059.1:102485-136974 GCF_002332385.1 Glutamicibacter sp. BW80
CCGTGGCTCTTTGGCTTTGCTGAAGATTAGTCGCGATCCTGAATCACGGCGACACCCTGAATCTCGATCAGGGCTTCTTTCTGCCAGAGACGCGTGACACCGACGCCAGCCATGGCGGGGTATTCGGTGCCAGCCATTTCGCGCCAGGCTCGACCAATTTCGCGGCCATTGGCCATGTAGTCGTCAACGTCGGTCAGGTAGATCGTGACGCTTACCAAATCTTCTGGATGTCCGCCTGCTTCAACCAAAGTAGTCAGCACGTTGGAAAATACCTGCTTAAACTGCTCCACTATGCCGCCGGGAACGATATTCATGTCCTTGTCCAGGGCGGTCTGCCCGCCAAGGTAAACAGTGTTTCCGGCCTTCATTCCATGCGCATAGCCAGAGGGCTTAGCCATGGAAGCCGGGTTAATCGTTTCATTGCGATGAAGCTTGGTCTCAGTCATTTCCAACTCCTGTACTGGGCTAATCAATTTTGCCCCATTTGGCTCTAGCGTCATCTTTGTGATGCGTGCTACATTGAGTTTACGTGACGGCGGTAAAAAAGTCGACACATGGATTCTGTACCGAATAACAAGGACTCACACATGAAACTCGCAACGGTCGAAGTTGGCAGGCAAACACATGCGGCGCTCCAGGTCGCCCAGGGCTATCTCCCGCTTCCAGCCCGTAATCTCAGCGAGTTCCTAAAAGACTCAGATTGGCTATCCATCGCTTCTAAGGTCCTTGCAGAGCACCGCTCGGACAGTCTGATTCCAACAGGCGAGGCACGACTACTGAACCCGGTTCCAGCACCGACTAAGGTGATTTGCTGCGGACTGAACTACGCGGACCACATTTTGGAAATGGGACGGGAATTGCCCCAATATCCGACGTTGTTCGCCAAGTTCGCCGACACCCTCGCCGATCCCGGTTCGGAGATCATCAGTACCGTTTCAAATAACGTGGATTGGGAAGCCGAACTTGCCGTGGTGATCGGAACCGAAATCACCAATGCCACCGAAGAAGAGGCTGCTGCCGCCATTGCCGGCTACACCGTGGCCAACGACGTTTCGATGCGAGACTGGCAGCGCCGCACCCTGCAGTGGTTGCAAGGCAAGGCCTTCGACGGCACGACGCCGCTCGGCCCAGTGCTAGTCACCACCGATGAGCTCGATCCGGAGTCGGGCTTGGAAGTCATCTGCAGGGTCAACGGAGAAGAAGTCCAGCGCGGCAACACTTCGACCTTTGTCTTCTCAGCGGCCCGACTCATTAGCTACATCTCCGAGTTCACTACCTTGCGCCCGGGAGATGTCATATTGACCGGAACTCCAGGCGGAGTTGGCATGGGTATGGAACCCGCGCGTTTCCTCGCAGACGGGGACGAGCTCCAGACAGAAATCCCGGGTATCGGAACCCTCAAAAACCGCGTCCGGCTGCGAGTGAACACCCCAGTTGCGAGCCACTGAATACCTGCAAACAAACATCACAAACTTTAAAGGAGAAGAACATGACTGAAACACCCATGACATACCGCACCGAAGGCGATAACTCGATCTACGCTTCGGAAAATGGCCAAGTTATTCCCGTGGTCACTCGTGCCGGCTCCGAAGACACCAACACCGCACAGTCAGGTGACTGCATCCGTGTTTCGGGCGTCAGCGTCCAGCACACCCCAGCGACCAAAATCTGGTTCGGCCAGGTGTCCAACGTTCCGGGCTACCGTTCCCTGCCGCATCATCATGGCGAAGCAGAAACCGGCGGCTACGTGTTGCGCGGGCATGGCCGCATCTACTTCGGCGAAAACTACGAACAGTATTCAGATATGAAAGCTGGCGACTGGGTCTTCGTTCCGCCCTTCATGCCACACGTTGAAGCAAATATGTCGGTCACCGAAGAACTCGTGTGGCTCACCGCCCGCACCCCAGAAAACATCGTAGTGAACCTCCCCGATGTTTCGGACGCCTCGCTGGAAGGATACCGCCGAGCATGAACACCACCGAACTTTCCGCACAGGTATTCCTTGACGCCATCGAATTAACTGAGTGCGAAGCCGAGGTCTTCGACCAGGCTTTCACCGCGGTCCCGCAATATGTACCTTGGCCCAAGGCCTACGGCGGCGACATGGTTGCTCAAGGTGCGCTTTCGCTGATGAAATCGGTGGACACGGACCGCTCGCTGCATTCGATGCACTCATACTTCCTGCGCCCGGTGGATATGCACCAGCCGGTACGCTACGAAGTCGAACACCTGCGTGATGGACGTGGGTATTCCACCCGCCAGGTCCGCGCCTTCCAGAATGGCAAACCCGTCTTCTCCGCCTTGGGATCCTTCCACGTCCCGGAAGAAGGTGCAGAATACTCAATGGATGCACCGAGCGATTCCTTAGACCTCGACCCGGAAACATTGTCCAGTGCAGCCCAAGCCTTGCAGGGCGTTGACAGCCAGGCCGCCACCTATTGGGCTGGCGGGCGCAGCTTCGACATGCGCCACGTGCCCGAAGCAATCTATCTTCCCGGCGAGCGCGCACAGAGCGCTCACCAGGCCGTATGGATCCGCGCTTTTTCGCCTCTTCCGGATGACAGTCTCGTGCAGAAGGCCGCTTTGGCCTATGTCTGCGACTACACCATCTTGGAACCGATTATGCGCAGCCTCGGGCTGAGCTGGGGTGACCCGGGATTGGTGACTGCCAGTCTAGATCATTCCATGTGGTTCCACCGTGAAGGGCGCATGGACGATTGGGTACTGTACGCCCAAGAGGCCGTATCCAGCCAAAACAGCCGTGGCCTGGCTATCGGGCGTTTCTACACCCGCGATGGAAAGCTCTTGGCCACCGTTGCCCAAGAGGGCATGATCCGCGCCGCGCGGACCACCACAGCCTAGGACATCCGACCGATTCACCCTACGGAGTTACCTGATGGAACTTTCACCTTCCGCGCATGAGGATACCTTCACGCGAGATCACCTTCCGCCGCAGAATCTGTGGCCGACAATGGAATTCACCTTGCCCGAATTGCAGTACCCGGAAAGGCTGAATGCCGCAGAGGTCCTCATCGACCAGGCTGTTGCAGAATTTGGTGCGGACCGCACCGCGCTCCTGGCCCCAGACGGCACCAAGCTCTCCTACGGTCAGTTGCAACGCCAAGCGAACCAAGTGGCCCAGGTGCTGGTCGAAGACTATGCGCTGCGCCCAGGAAACCGGGTGATGCTTCGTGGTCCGAATAATTCCTGGCTGGTCGCCTCATGGCTTGGCGTGCTCAAAGCCGGCGGCGTCGTGGTCACCACGATGGCGGCCCTGCGCGCCGCTGAGATATCCAAGTTGGCTGGGCTGACGCGTCCTTTGGTGCTGCTGACCGATCACCGATTCGCCGAAGACGCCGTACAGGCCAGCGGCGGCACGTATCCAGTGCTGACCTATGGTGGCCAGGGCGAGGACGATCTGGCGCAGCTATGTGCTGCCAAGTCCGGCGAATTCACTGCGGTGGATACGGCGGCCGACGACGTGGCTTTGCTTGGACCGACCTCGGGAACCACTGGCGTCCCTAAGATCACCATGCATTTCCACCGTGACATTCTGGCCAATGCGGACACTTTTGCCCGTTACCTTCTTAAACCTACCCAAGATGATGTCTTCGCGGGTTCTCCCCCTTTGGCATTCACCTTCGGTTTAGGCGGCCTCGTAGTTTTTCCGTTCCGCTTTGGAGCTAGCTCGCTTCTGACCGAACGCGCTACCCCTGTGGAATTGGCCGAGTATTCGCATCAGGTCGGAGCCACGATTTTGTTTACCGCTCCGACCGCCTATCGCGCAATACTCAAGAATGGCAAGGAAGACCTGCTCAAATCGCTGCGCGTGGCGGTATCGGCCGGCGAACACCTGCCTGCTGAAACTTGGCACCAGGTCAAGGACGCCACCGGATTGGAACTGGTCAATGGCATCGGAGCCACCGAGCTGCTGCATGTGTTCGTATCCGCTGCAGGCCGGGATATCAAGCCCGGAGCCACGGGCAAAGCGATCCCCGGCTACCGTGCCACCGTGCTGGATGAAGATGGCAATGAGGTCGGAACAAATGAACCGGGCCGGCTCGCAGTTATTGGGCCGACCGGATGCCGCTATCTCGATGACGAGAGGCAGCACAACTACATCTGCAATGGTTGGAATATCACCGGCGACATCTTCTATAGGGACGAAGAGGGCTATTTCTTCTACCAAGCTCGAAGCGACAATATGATCATCTCCTCCGGTTACAACATCGGCGGGCCAGAGGTCGAACAGGCTTTGGACCAGCACCCGGACGTGCTGGAAAACGCCGTAGTGGCTCGTCCTGATCCGAATCGCGGATCCATCGTCTGTGCTTTTGTGGTTCTCGTCGAAGGCGCCGAGGCCAGCGACGCGAAGGTCAAGCAATTGCAAGACTTCGTCAAGGCCACGATCGCGCCGTACAAGTACCCACGGGAGATCCGCTTCGTGACTCAACTGCCGCGCAATCCCAGCGGCAAGCTCCAGCATTTCAAACTCCGTGAAGCCTTCAATAGCTCACCGGTCGCCTAAGCACTGACAAACTTATCCGGGCCCTTACCGGCCCAGCACCCCTGTGGGGTTGATGAAAGGACACACCATGAAAATTGCAATTATCGGCGGCGGCCCAGGCGGCCTGTACTTTGGCGCTTTGATGAAGCAACTGGATACCAACCACGAGGTCACCGTCTGGGAGCGTAATGCCGCCTCGGATACCTTCGGTTTCGGCGTGGTGTTCTCCGACGAAACCCTGGGAGGCATCGGCAATGCCGATCCGGTGGTCGCCGAATACATGTCACGGCGCTTCGCCCGCTGGAGCGATATCGACATCCACTTCCGCGGACAGATGCATACCGTAGGCGGCCAAGGCTTCGCGGCCATGAGCCGTAAGGAACTCCTTGAGCTGCTGCAGCGCCGCTGCATCGAGCTGGGTGTGGATGTACGTTTCTCCACCATGGCCCCAGATGTGGAACAGCTCTCGGCTGAATATGATCTAGTGCTGGCCGCCGACGGGCTGAACTCCGCCGTGCGCACCAAATACGCCGAGTCCTTCAAGCCTTCGCTTGATCCGCGTACTTCGAAGTACATGTGGTTGGGCACTGATCAGGTGTTCGAGGCCTTCAAGTTCTTCGTCAAGGAAACCGACGCCGGAACCATGCAAATTCATGGCTACCCGTACTCCGATGAGGGGTCAACCTTCATCGTGGAGATGCACGAGGACGTGTGGCGAGCAGCCGGTTTTGATGAGACCGAAAATGAAGTCTTCGCCCCGGGTGTCAGCGACGCAAAGTCCGTGGCCAAGGTGTCCGAGATCTTCGCCGAGGAGCTGGCCGGCTACCAGGTGCTCACCAACAACTCGAAGTGGATCAACTTCACCACGGTGCGCAACGAAAACTGGCGTCATGGAAACATCGTACTTCTGGGAGACTCCGCGCACACCGCCCACTTCTCCATCGGCTCGGGTACCAAGCTCGCCATGGAAGACGCCCTGGCACTGGCAGCCTGTTTGCATGAGCACGCTGACGTGGATAACGCGTTGGCTGCCTACGAAACCGAACGACGTCCGGTGGTTCAATCCACCCAGCGTGCTGCCCAGGCCTCACTGGAGTGGTTCGAAAATATTGGCCAGTACAAGGATCAGGACCCTGTGCAGTTCTGCTTCAACCTGCTCACCCGTTCCCGGCGGATCACCTACGACAACCTGAAGCTGCGAGATCCCGGGTTTGCGCAAACCGTTGAAGAGAACTTTGCCAGGTTGAATAATTCGCCCTCCGTCGCTCCTGCAATGTTCCAGCCACATAAGCTGGGCAACACCGATCTGGTGAACCGCGTGGTGGTCTCCTCCATGGACATGTACTCGGCCACCGACGGGGTACCCGGTGAATTCCATCTGGTCCATCTGGGTTCCAAGGCCATGGGCGGTGCCGGGCTCGTAATGACCGAAATGGTATGTGTCTCGAATATCGGGCGCATTACCCCTGGATGCACCGGGCTCTACACCGATGAACAGGCCAGCGCGTGGAAGCGGGTGACCGATTATGTGCACGGAAATTCAAATGCCAAGATCGGCGCACAGATCGGGCACTCGGGCCGCAAGGGTTCGACGAAACTGATGTGGGATGGCATCGACCAGCCACTGGAGGAAGGCAACTGGGAGGTACTGGCTCCGAGCGCACTGCCCTACGGGGAAGGCTGCCATGTGCCAGTGGCGATGAACCGCTCGCAGATGGACGAGGTGCGTGAGCAGTTCGTCGCCGCGGCCCGCCGCGCCGACGCCGCAGGCTTCGACGTGCTGGAAGTACACATGGCCCACGGCTACCTGCTCTCCTCCTTCCTTTCCCCGTTGTCCAATAAGCGCACCGATGAATATGGTGGCTCGCTGGAAAACCGACTGCGCTACCCATTGGAAGTCTTGGACGCGGTGCGCCAGGTCTGGCCAGAGGAGAAGACTATCGGTGTGCGCATCTCGGCCACCGATTGGTCCGAAGGCGGAAACACCGAAGAGGACGCGGTTGGCATCGCCGCAGCCTTCATCAACCATGGTGCGCAATTCATTGATGTCTCCTCCGGGCAGATCGTCAAAAATGAAAAGCCAGCCTTCGGGCGAAGCTACCAGACTCCTTTTGCGGACAAGATCCGCAATCAGGTTGCCGCTCAGACGGGTGTCTCTGTCATCGCCGTCGGAGCAGTCTCCTCATACGATGACGTGAACTCGATCCTGCTGGCGGGCCGTGCGGATCTGGTAGCACTGGGTCGTACCCACTTGTACAACCCGCAGTGGACCTTGCAGGCAGCAGCCGAGCAGGATTATGTGGGCGCCGGCGCGACTTGGCCATTGCCGCTGAAAGCTGGACGACGCAAGCCACCAGCAGCCCGCACCGATGCGGTACGCCCGCGGCTCTCGCTGTTGTCTCAGACCCAAGAAGTTGACCCGACGCACGTGCGTTGGACCCCGGCGAAGGATGCCCAGGCGCTGGCAACCAGCCGGTAACCCTTCCGTAGTTTAAGGCAAGCAAGAGGCGCACTCTCAACGTGATGAGTGCCTCTTGCTTGCCTATCCTTTCACCCACCGTTGAACATGGATAAGCCATTTCCATGATCGATAAAAATTGCAGAGCGTCTCACCAGTTACGCAGTGCCTGACCTGGCCTGGGTAGCTTTTGGCGTTGACATAGCTCCAGTCATCACATCCGCGCGATTCGCAGTCTCTCCTTTTGGCCCCGGTCAGCCCTTCCCTTTATGAGGACTAGACTTCTCGACAAACCGTGTCGACTCGACAGTCGTCCTCGGAGAGCAAGCGATTGCTTGTACCGGTGTGTGCGCATTGTTTCCCGGACTCCAACAGCCCAGCATCAAAGGCATGGGCAAGCCAGAAGGATAAGACACACGGGGACTGCCAAGCGTGATCGCGTCGTTGCCGGCGGGCAGGTCTTTACGACGGCCGCGAGCTGATGTTGGAATGACTGCGAGAAAGTCGACAAACCCCAGAAGACGCTGAGAGGTTGTGAATTGACCTTATTTGGCTGCTTCATAACCACTCTATGATTGCCTCCTCGTGGTCCACAAATCCTTTCACTCATGACTAAAATCCGCTTCCCATTGTCAAATGCTGCGGGCGGGGCAAGAAGCCCTTTTATGAATTGGACCCCGAGTAAGAGCGACCGGAAATTTTCTAGGAAATGGCCATAATTTTTACCGGCCTAAGACTCGCAGAACTTCATGCAAATCCATGAACTCGTCGCAGCTAGTAATGATCCCGGCTTCCACCTTCATGATCGTGATGATTTCTATGTCAAAGTTCATCCCGTTGCGCGCCTGAGCGGTTTCGTGGACGTGTGACGTAACCATTGACTGCGCTTCGTCGCAGTAGATTCCCTTGATATTCAGTCGGACCGTCCCCGGGACAAAGGTCTGGCCCAAGGTTCCGATGAGATCGTCAAAGAAGGAATCTGCGCCCTCGTAGGTCCGAGCCACCGCCGAATGGACTCCTGCGACACGCCACGCCAGCGATTCGGCCATCACGGATCGGGCAGTTTTCCTATCACCTCTCTGCTGAGCTTCCCAAAAGGTTCGAACCGCCTGAGCAGACGTGAGTTCAAGCTGAGAATTCATATAGGTTCCTTTGCTGGTCTCTGGACCAAATAAGCGAGCATTCTCGCGGGCCGATCGTTCAGAATAATTAAAAGTTGGCACAGAAATCTAAGTACCGTTTCTAATTTGCGCCAAATTTTCGGACGTGACTAGATTTCGACCGTGTACTAAGAACCTGGAGATCAATGACGATCTTCCAAGCGGAATCATCGACCATTTTCGATAAACAACTAGTCAAATCGATACTGCAGGTGCATTTATGATTCTTAGATTCTTCATTCACAACATTCAAGGTCGCGTCATTTCACAGGGTACGCAAGGATTCGGCACCTAGAACTTCTAATTAAAGTATTGCATATATAGCAACGGTCGCAATAAAACGGCTATACAAGCCGCCTTGCTTCTGGCAGACTTTCTCCCACCAAGCAGAAACGACCCGGAAGTGTCAGCATTACACAACCCGGTTGTCGATCATCCTCCGCGAGCTATCTCCTCACTCGCACACCTTCTCTCGAAAGACTCATCATGACGGGATTACAAAAGGCTTCCACAGCCACTCGGCCCGAAGTTCCGCAAACCGCACGGGAAAAACGCAAAATCATTCTGGGTGTCGGCGTGGGTAACGCCCTAGAGTGGTACGACTGGACCGCCTATTCAATTTTTGCAGCCTACTTTGCTGGCCAGTTCTTCCATGCTGGAGATCCGGTCACTGCACTGCTCGGTACCCTCGCCATTTTCGGCGCAGGATTCCTGATGCGCCCGCTTGGCGGTCTATTCTTCGGCTGGTTCGCTGACCGTTACGGACGCCGCCAGGCTATGTCGATTTCCATGTTGATCACTGCCGGCGGTAGCCTCCTAATCGGCGTCTCGCCAACCTACGGAAGCATTGGAGCCGCGGCAGCCGCCTTTCTGCTCGCGGGGCGCATGTTGCAAGGTCTGGGACACGGTGGCGAAGTTGTATCTTCCTTCACCTACGTCACCGAAATGGCACCACGCAAATCCCGCGGGCTTTGGTCTTCCAGTGTCTTTGCCTTCGTCACTCTCGGTGTTATCGCCGCCACCTTGCTCGGGGCGGTCTTGTCCACCACACTCGGTACGGACGCCGTCCGCGAATGGGCCTGGCGCATTCCGTTCATTCTGGGCGGACTTTTAGGTATCTACGCACTTTACCTGCGCCGGAAGTTGGACGAAACTCCGATGTTCAAGGAAAAGGTCCGGCTGGCCGAGGCTGGCTTATCCCAAGAACCTCGCGGTCGCATGTTCGCCGACATCTGGGAGCACCGCCGTGCATGCATGCGCATCGTAGGTCTTGCCGCCGGCGGTACAGTCATGTTTTACGTCTGGTCGATTATGGCTCCAGCATTTGCCATGGGCCCACTGGGGATGGACCCAACTCAGGTACTTTGGGTGAGCACCGGCGCCAACGTCTTCTTTATCGCCTGTTTGGTGTTCTGGGGTTGGCTGTCAGACCGCATCGGACGTAAGTTCAACTGGTATTTCTTTGCTATTGGCGCCATGATACTGATCATCCCGCTGACCATCGTCTTAAACGGTGGCCCCGAGATTTGGCGACTGGCCGTCTACATGGGCGTGGGTATGATTTTAATTTCGGCACCCACCGCCATCATGCCAGCGTACTTCCCGGAGCAGTTCCCTACTCGGGTACGGGCCGTAGGTATGGGTTTGCCATATTCCGTTGCCGGCGCCCTCGCCGGCGGTACCGCGCCATATCTTCAGGCATGGCTGTACGCCGAAGGTTCTCCACGAATCTTCGACTTCTACCTGATTGCGCTTTGCGCACTGGTCCTGATCGCCGCGGCGCTTTCCCCAGAAACCCGTAACAAAGACCTGGCAAAGTAACAGCGGGACGCACATCGAAGCGTGAGCAAAAATCACGATCACTAGGCCCGGCGTTATCCAATGCTGGGCCTAGTTCCTTATTTTGGAAGCATTTCGCGACCGAGCCAGAATACCTTTATTGCAGTTTTTTGACTATCGCTCTATTGTTGTCACATGAGACTCTGTGACTCAAGATACAGTTGGCATGATGGGAATGATTCATGACCACCCCCGTGCGCACCGCGCCTTCGACCAATCCCAACTCATTCTTCCGACCCAACCGAGCGATACAGCGGCACATTGGCGTGCGTTATGCTCGGCTACAGGACGGTCAAAGATTCGATCCGCCAAGCCTAGTTCCACTCTCCGAGGGATTGGCCGCGTCCGCACAGTTCGATTCGACTGAGGATGTACCGGTCTTCCCTCAGCTCACTTCCCGTTTAGATACGTTCATGGGTTCGCCAGCAGGAAAACAAATTCACGACCAAGACGCGTTCTTCCTAAACACCTTTGCACCAGAAGGTCTCACCGACCTACCGGTTCTCGTGTTCGTTCATGGTGGTGCCTGGGTGTCGGGCGCCGGGACCTTCAGCTGGTACGAAGGTGACGAGATCGCTTGTGAAGGGGTCTGCGTTGTCAGCGTAAACTACCGGATTCACGCTACAGCGCACCTTTCCGATTCCGCAGAGCACCGCCCACTTCAGGATTTGGAAACTGCTTTGGAATGGGTTCAACGGAACATTCAGCACTTTGGTGGCAACCCAGAAAACGTCACCCTGGTAGGTCAGTCCGCCGGAGGCTGGTATGTTCATGCTTTGTCGCAGCTGGAACGATTACGCGGAAAGTTCCGCAGGATTGCCCTCCTGTCCATGGGCACTCGCACTCCGTGGAGCCGCCAGCAATTAGAGGCGACCCGCCAGCAGATATCTCTGGCGAATAACGGAGCCGAACTAGGTGAGATTCCCACAGACAAGCTGTTGGCGGATTCCATCTCGTGTTCGCGCGCCGTGCTACAGCCCGAACTAGCCTCGGCTCCGGTTGGTTATACCCCGGCCCCCTTATTGCCCACCGCGTCGATCGATCTACCCACAGATTTCTTGGACCCACTGTCCTCCACCAAGAATCTGATCGTCGATGATGTTTTCCTGCGTTATACCCTAGATGAGACAGGAATTTTCCTTTGCGGTTCTGCCGCGGCCATCAAGGCCACCGCTGAACAAGTCGAAAACTCCTACCGTGCCTTTATCCCGGACCCCTCCACGGTGCCAGAGCATCTGCATCGGCGAATGGTCGACACCAAGTCCAACCCGTACCTGCGGTTGCGCGCCATCACCTCGTGGGCGCAGTTCCAAGAACTGCCAACCTTGCTAGCCAGTGCTTATTCGTCCGCGGGCAAGAACGTACAGCTTCACGAGTTCAATGTTCCAAGCTCCAACACGACGCTTGGCTCGTGTCACTGCCTCGACCTGCCATACCAATTCGGCAACTTTCACGCGTGGAAAGATGCGCCAATGCTGACCGGAGTCAACCCGGAGGACTTCGCGGCAATCAGTAAACCACTTATTAAACAGATGACGGATTACGTGCGGGGTTAGCTCCTCACTCTAGTCGCCAACAGCGCACCGCGTCTCGCGGCAGTGACCAATCAGGACAAAACATGTCGATTTCGCACTTCCCTGAGCATTTCGCTTGGATCCCCACGGGCGAACAGCTACATTTTTCGCGACCTAGGGAAGCCGAGGAATACTTCTCCCGGCTTTTCGTTTCCCATGAATTGCAGCCACTTGAACAGCGCACGGCCTTACGTCTCGATGCCCGGGCACGCTGGTTTCACGATTGCGGATTGCTGACGCTGGAATACGCAGTTCCCGTGCGCATCTCCCCCGAGCAGCTCGGTGACATCTTTCTCATCCAACTACCGATCTCCGGAGAGTCTCGAATGAGAGTGGGGACCGAAGAAATCATTGCCACGCCCAATCGGGCTACCCTTCCACCCACCGACGAACCTGCGGTGATCCGGTGGAACCGAGAATCACCCCATCTGCTGATCTGCCTACCGCGGGCTACTGTGGAGGACGTGGCGGCACGTATGTATTCGATCCCATCCGCAGCCGGACTCACCGTGGCACATTCATTGGACTTGACGACCACAAACGGCCAAAAATTCATGCAAACCTTGCGGGCGTTCCATGACGAGCTGGAAGCCGATCCAGCGGACTGCTATGAAGTCGTTACCGCCGCGGCGCTGGAAATGATGATCATGAGATTTCTGGTTGCCGTCGACCATTCACTGGCGAGAAATCGGGAGGCTTCCAATCATGACATCCCAGACGATCTACTCTCCCAGAACGCCATAGCCCACCATTTTATCCAATTGCTTCGCGAACACGCGCGCGAAGACGCACAGATCTCCGACTATGCCGAACGACTGGGCATCTCAACCCGAACCTTGCAGCTAGCCACCGCTGCAGCCTTCCAGCGCTCACCCTTAAAACTACTTGTAATGGAACGCCTACGAGCAGCGCACGGCATGCTCGTGGATCAGGCGGCGCCACACCTGAGCATCGCTCAAATTGCCACTGACTGCGGCTTCGGTCACCTAAGTCGATTCTCGGCGAGCTACCGTCAGCGGTATGGCGAAACACCACGCGAGACCCGCAAACGCCACCTCACCGGGCATTCGGCGGAGTATCGGCAAACCTGATCCAGCCGATCGGCAGGATCGGGTCTACTCAGCTGAATCACTCAATGGAATCCGCGCCGCTGTTCGAACAGCACTTCGTCTTTCGGTCACTACTTCGCAATTTGGATATTGCGAATCTTTGACGGTAATAGTAATTTTGAGACATAGAACACAGAATACAGAATGAATGCGAGGAAAAGATGACCGAGTCAACTCTTACAAGGCAAACCGCTACCGATCGGGTCAGTACTATTCGGGCAGAGGACCGTGAGAACCTCTGGTTCCTAGGTGACCTGATCCAGCCGATCATCACCACCGAGATGACCCAAGGGCGCTTTCAAATGGCCCTGACCCATGCCAAGGCCTCCTCCGAACCACCGTTGCATGAGCATGATGCCGAAGATGAGATCTTTTACATTCTCGAAGGGCACGTCTCCTTCTGGGCAGGCGATCAACACGTGGTACTGGGGGCGCACGACTGCATCTTAATGCCCAAAGATGTCCCCCACATCTTCCAAGCTTCCAAAAACGTCGAAGCCAAGTGGCTAGTTTTCTCGGCACCGGGCGGGCTTGATGAATTCTTCCGCGACGTATCGGTCCCTGCCGAGTATCCTGGTCCGCAGCGCGGCTGGAAGATGGACGACGAAACCGAGCAACGGTTGGACCGGGCCTGCGTCAAGCACAACATCACCTTACTGGACCCCTCGTTGGCAGAGAAAATCAAGCGCGGAGAAGGACTGAACTCATGAGCGTCGCAACGACCACTATCATCTCATCCAAGGCTCCAGCCCGGGAGGTCACCGACGAACTGGTGGCTCGCGTTCATTCGATCGGCGAAATTCTCGCACGCAACGCCATAGCCGCGGATACAGATCGGTTGGTTCCCAAGGAATCGGTCGAGGCTCTCAAGGGAATTGGAGCATTCAATATCTCCCGTTTGCAACGCTACGGCGGTTACGAAGGCGGTGCCCGCATGCTCATGGAGGTCTCCCGTGCGATCGGGTATTACTGCCCCGCTTCGGCTTGGATCACCGTTATTTCAAATGGTTCCGTCATGCTTGCAAATCGCTTTGACTACGACGTACTGGACACCATCTTCGCCGATAAGGAGCCAGTGCTCATGGCCTCGATGTTCTCCTCGCCACAGGGTAAAGCGACTAAGGTCGAGGGCGGCTGGCAGATCAGCGGCAAGTGGCCTTTTTCGTCAAATATCATGAATTCCCAGTGGTCCATCGGTATTTTGAAGACCGAGGAAAATGGAAAGGAAGGCATCGGGTTCGCTATTCTGCCGCGGGAGCAATACACAATCGATGACACCTGGTACACCATTGGCATGCGTGGCACCGCCTCGAACACCATGGTCATCACCGACCAATTCGTTCAAGACCTGCAGGTCATCCCGACCGAACGGATGATGGGTCCAGGATTCGAGGCCTCGGATGAAGAAACTTTCGGACGCAAGATTACCCCGCACCTGACGATGTCGAATACGATTGCAACCCCCGCGTTGGGGGCCTCTGAGCGCGCTATGGATTTCGTGATCGAAATGTCGCATAAGCGCGGTGTCACCAACACGAACTACTTCCCGCAGCACTCCTCGGGGGCCTTCGTCAGCGGGCTGGGCAAGGCCTCGCAGCAGATCGAGTCCTCGTACTTGCTATTGAGCAAGGCAGCAGACGCGATTGATAGTTTCGCCGAGGGTACTGAACCTATGGAGAAGTCTGTTCGTGCCCGCCATCGTGGCAGCATCGGGCATTCGGGCACTGTGTTGGCCGAGGCAATGAATGACCTGTGCTGGTTGCACGGAACCGCGGCATTCTCTGAAAGTAGCCTGCTGGGCCGACTGTGGCGGGACGTCAACACCGGCGTGCGTCACGCTTCGATCACCGCGCCGCTAAACTACGAGCTTCACGGTGATGGGCTGGTAGATATCGAAATGATTTCTACCAAACTGTAGCCCGTCCGAGAACAACCGATTATTACTCCTTCTGAGCGAGGGCGCGAAGGGCATGAGCCCTCGCACCCTCGCTCAGAAGCGTATTAAGGTCATTAAAAAGTTTCTGCGCAGAATAGCCGGCCCATGTTCGTGGCAGCACCGATTTGGGAAGTCCCGGATCCAAGAACGGTAACGTGCGCCACTGAGTGAACATCGGAATAAATGCCTTGAAGGCCTCGGCATCCAGCTCCGGTTGAGATAAAGAGGACACCCGGTCGCGCCAATTCCCCAGCAACCCGATGTAGGTTCGTTCGAAGTGAACGTAGCGTAGCTCGATTTCTTCGAGGTCCCACCATGAACCAAGTTCAGCTTTGGATTCCCCCGGCCCGTTATAGGTGGAGGTGAAGGTCTGGATGTACTGCGTAAGGTCATGGGTCTCGAAGTAGTCAGTAGCTTCCTCCGACAGGTGAGCCGGTGCAATCCATACGCCAGGGTTTACCGAACCGAAGCCCATTTTTTGCAATCCGGTGCGCAAGAGATGCCGGGCTTGACGCGAATCCTCGGGAACGGTGTAGACCACCATCAGCCAATCGCCTTCGTTCTCGGCGTGACGAGGAGTATAGATTCGATCATTGCGCCGCGAGAGATGATTGTAGGCTTCGGTGGAAAGGGCGTAACGTCCTTTGCCGGTTTGTTCCAAGACGCCCTTTTTCTTCAGGCGTGAGACCGATGAGCGCGCACTGCTGGAGTCTACGTCCAACTCTTGGAGCAGGTCGATCAGTCCACCAATCGGTACCGATAGCCCCGGCTCACGCGCATATAGGCCGAAAATGGTCACCACGAATCGGTGATGAGTAGTTTGGCTACCTCGTCCAGCAATGAATTCGTCAGCTACATGCACAATTCTCATTCTACGATGAGACCAAGACAATTATGGCCACGAATTACCGCTAGATGAAGTCATCCAAGCTCTAAAGACTCCAATTGATTAGCAGATCCTTTGGCAGCGCATGTGTAACGAAACGGTAGCAAGAGTGCGGGGACCGGGTGTGAATCCGATAGCACCCCTTGCTATTGCACCCATCGATGCTGGCCGTATCTGCGGTGAACGGAGCGCTCTCCTCCTACTGCCTACAAGGATGCTTGCCCGTTCCGTAATTCCATTCAAGACCGATTGGTTCACTGCCCAATGCTATAGGTGCTGCTTAATGATTCCTGCGATTGGTTCCATCTCAAATAGCGCGAAGGTTCGGATTGTTATTCCTCGGCGACATGAATTTCTCGATTCGCTGACAGCGAGGTTGCTTGTACTCTGGTTTGTAGGTACTCACTAGAGCGAGGGATAGCCGGGACCTGAACGGAAACATATACTTTCCAGGAAAACAGTGGGTGGGCGATTTGTTGAGCAATGGTCGTTTGCACGCCTGTCAGCCTTTGGGTGCTTTGATTCAAGTGTTTTCGATATTTACGCGGCGCTACCGTTTCGCCCCACAGGTGCTTCTAATTGCGTCTGATATACACCTAATTAATATATGGGCCTTGTCGATGTTGTAGCCGAAAGGACCGACCCAAGAGTTTGATTCGAGGCTCGGTCCTTACAGCTTGGTGCATTATTTACTTCTGACTAGAAATTCTGTTTATTAGCTCTGGGAACCGCTCATTTGACCCTGGTGGAATAGCAGTGCTTCATGCTCAGGATGATACGAAAACTCGTGCACTTGCCCGATCAGCACTCGGTGGTCACCCGCGTCATGATTCGAGTAAAGGCTGCATTGGAAAGTAGCTAGGCACCCTCCAAGCACTGGATCCCCAAAGATACCCATGGAGTAGTCGACACCCGCAAATTTGTCTTCTGACGGGCGGGCGAACTGTCGTGCCAGGCCCTGTTGATTAGCTCGCAGAATATTGACGGTGAAGTGGCCCGAACGTTCCAGCACCGGAAGCGAGGCGATCGTTTTGCTCGGACAGAACAACAACAGTGCCGGGTCCATGGACACGGAGCTAAAGGAATTTGCGGTAAGCCCGTATGAACGCCCGTCTAGGTCGGTCGTCGTAATAACGGTTACACCGGTAGCGAACTGGCTAAAGGCGTTACGTAGATCCCGCTGATCAATGCTCTGGTGGGCGGTCTCTGGAACTCGTACATCAATACTCATCACAAATCTCCTGTGCGCTTGTAGGGTAGATCACGTTCGGTATGTATTGACAATATCGATCGTCCACAGCGTTCACTATCCACGTTGCGCAGGAATCAGCCGTTTTCCGCAATCCCTAGTTTCCACACTGCGAAACTATATTGAGATAACCAAATCTGGGTATGAAGAGACTGACGGGGAAGCCAGAATCCACGAAAGCGGAGCACTCATCATTGAAGCGCGCACTGCGATTATTCTGTTTTCCAACCGACTTCTACCTTTGGCTTTGAAGGTCACGGACCGCAAACGCGATTCTTTCTCCGATGGGCCAGCTAACGGATTAGTGCCCTTTAAACGCCTCAGCCAGCCACCAGGCTCCGCCGTCCGACGGGATCTTCGCATCAATGACCAACGGCCCGGCCGGGTCCGATTCAAGCCACTGCTTAACCGCTTCGAGGTCTTCCAACGAACGCACCGTGATTCCTTCGGCGCCGAAACCGCGGCCAATGGCAGCGAAGTCGGTCTCGGGGAAGACCACCGACGCCATGTCGGCGGCCGGATCGCTCGCGCCGAAGTGGTGCACTTCCGCGCCATACGCGGCGTCGTTGTAGACAATGCACACCAGGGGCATCTTCAGGCGGACCGCGGTGTCCAACTCGGCGATGGCCATGTGGAATCCCCCGTCGCCGGTGCCCAGCACAGGCAAGCGATCAGGCTGGGCCAAGCCGGCGCCGATTGCCGTGTACAGCCCCAGGCCGATGGCCTGAAACGCCTGCGTAAAGCAGAAGCCGTGCTCGTCCGGGACGGAGAGGAACTGGCTCGGGTATCCCATGAAGTTCCCGGAGTCCACGCTGAGGATCCGCTCGGCCGGCAGCAGCTGATCCAAACGCTTAGTCAACGTTCGGGGATCTATGGAATTATCCGTGGAGAGGTCCTGGTAGTTGACCTGCTGCCAGTGGATTCCCTGGGTGATCCGTTCATGGACTTCTGCGGTGCGGTAGCCATCGCGTTGATTGATCTTCTGCGAGCGAAGAAGCGAGAGCACATCGCTGGCGCATTGGGCCGAATCTCCCACCACGCCCAGATCCACGGGTCGGTTGGCGCCCAAAGCAGGTTCCTCCAGATCCACCTGGATGACCTTGGTGCCGTTGCCGATCAGGTGGCCATGGCGCATGGTCCACATATTCAGTGCGCAACCGAATCCGACGATCAGGTCCGCATTGCTGATCAGCTCGGCGGCCAGCGGCGAAGAGAATCCTCCGGAGATTCCGAGGTTGAATTCGTCCTCGTTGAATAGCCCCTTGGCTACGGCCGAGGTGGCGACCAGTGCACCGCTATGCCGCGCGAGAGCCAGGATCTCATCGCGAGCGGACTTTCCGCCGCGGCCGGCCACGAAGACCGGGCGCTCTGCGCTTTGCAGCAGCACAGCCATGGCCTCGACCGAAGCATGCGAGGGCCTGATCGGTTCGACTGGAACCACAACCGGGATTTCGACAGGCTCCACGGCAGGCAGGGCCTGGATATTCAACGGCAGGTTGAGCACCACCGTACGGCGGTCATTGACCGCCGTCCGGTAGGCTCGCACCGTATCGGCTACAGCGCTTTCGGCGCTGTGCACCCGTTCGGAGACCGCGTACACCGAGGTTACAAACGAATCCTCGTCCATCGCGAAGTTCGAGTAGACCGCGCTCGGGGCAGCTTCCGCAGCCAAGACGATCAACGGGGTACGGGACTTCGCCGCTTCGCCGATCCCGGTTGCGGCATTGGTCAGCCCGCAGCCCTGGTGCACTGAGAGCACCGAAACCTTGCCACTGGTCCGCGAATACGCATCCGCCATCGTGGCGGCGCCGCCCTCATGCCGGGTGGCGGTATAGGCCACGCCATGGGCCATGAGGGCATTGGTCACCGCAAAGTTTCCGCTGCCGACCACACCGAAGGCGTGTCCCACTCCGAGCCCGGCCAGGGTTTTGCCGACTAATTCTGCGACGTTCATTCACGTTCCTCCATACAGGCGAAAATCAATAATACGAGCACCCATTGCGCGACTGGGCAGTCGAGTCATGAAGTCAGTTCTCAACCAGGGCAAGCACCCGTGCGGGAGCACCGGTGCCGCCGACAATCGGCAACGGTGCGACCACGATCATCGCACCGAAGGCTGACAACTTGTCCAGGTTCTTCAGCGAAGTGATCCCGTACTTATCTGCTCCGAGCAGGTAATAATGCATGGGAAACGGAGGTTCCAGCACCCCAGCATTGCCCGCATCGATTCCCACTGTCTCCACGCCGATTCCTGAGATATCCAGTTCGTCGGCAATGTACTTGGCGCATTCGGCGCTGAAGCCCGGGGTGTGCGAACCGGAGTCATCCAGGTTCAGGAATGCCTGCTTGTCATGGTCGAACTGGTCCCAACCGGTCCGGAAGAGCAACCATGAGTTCTGCGGAAAGTCCCCGTGTTCTTCCTGCCAGGCCTGGAGGTGCTCCACGTCGATGAGGAAATCCGGGTTGGCGGCTGACTCTGCACTGAAGTCCAGCACTACTGCTGGTCCGATCAGGCGCTGCGGGTCCAGCTGGGAGACGTCCTTGCCGTCTTTGCCACTGATCCAATGGATGGGCGCGTCAATGTGCGTTCCGATATGCTCACCGGTTTGGATGTTGTGGTGTTTCCAGAACGGTCCTGGCGCGTTATAGGCTGATACCTCTTCGAGGCTGAAGTCGTTCAAGTTAGCGAAAGGTTCTGGCAGCACCAAGGTAGGGGTCTCTGCCGATAGCGGCGCGGTCAGATCGTGGACTTGGACTGCTCCCGTAGCCAGCGCCGTCAAGGTGGAGCTCAAGGTGCCTTCGTTAATGTTGGTCATATAATCTCTCCTGCATGCGCCGGTCACCGAGTAATTAACCTAGAGTTAAAGTGACGATCGTCACGAACTTAACATTTCGATTCAATCTACCAGCCGGCGCGCGGAAGGCAAACAATTTCACGAATTGGGTCAAGCCGCATGGAGGCATCAGCGCACGGACAATAGCGGCCCCTTCATGTAGGCGCCACAGCCGTAAGCCACGGCCCGCAGAGGCGGGTCGACGGCATTTAGGTTCCAACACCCAGCGCAGCAAGGATTTCCTTTGGCCAAGGTGCCGACACTTCCCCACCTTGAGGAACGCAGACCGTCACGAATTTCCCCTCGGCCGCAAGTACTAGCCCGCGCCCTTGGTGCGGGTGGCCCCAGACCTTGAACCCGAAGGTCATCGAGCTCGTTCCGATACGCTCCACCCGGACTGCGGTAGTCACCTTCTGGCCGAAGAAGAGCTTGGCGCTAAAATCAATTTCTTGGCGCACTCGGGGTGCCATCGCGAAATAGGAATCGGCACCAGCATCGCGAAAGAGCTTCGCCTCGGCCGCCTCGACGAAGCGCATGATGGCAGAGTTGTGCTGGTGCCCGGCCGCGTCCGTATCCACCCATTCAATAGTCCTCTGTAGCGCCTCGCCATTCACTCCCGACGAGAGGAATACCTCGGCCAGCGTCGCCAACGATGCCTCCGCGACACTTGTTTTCTCGCGATTACTCATCGCTCCTCCTAGATAATATTTATATAGGCATTGTAACGCACGTCACTTTAACGAGATGATTCATAAGTTGGACCCGAGAACACACGCCCCATCAACAACTAGGAGCTTGAAGATGACTTCTTCTCCCAAGGTAACGGATTGGAAAATCCCCAAACGCACCACCGGCATGGTGCTGTTCGCCTGTTGGCTCGCCATTCTGGCGGAAGGCTACGATGTCGGGGTGCTCGGCGCGGTGCTTCCTGCGTTGGCCGAGTACAAGGAATGGTCACTCAGCCCGATGGAGCTAGGTGGCCTCGGCGCATACGCCCTCGTCGGCATGCTGTTCGGTGCACTATTCATCGGCACTCTCAGCGACATCATCGGCCGCAAGCGCATGTTGCTGTTATCCATGGTCGTCTTCACCATCACGCAGGCCGGAGCCGCCTTGGCACCAACTCCTGAAATCTTCGGGCTGTTCAGACTAATTGGCGGATTGGGAATGGGCGGCATCATTCCCGTGGCTGCGGCATTGACCATCGAATACTCGCCGCCGAAGAAGCGTTCGCTGAATTACGGAATCATGTATTCCGGATATTCATTGGGCATAGTCGCGGCAGCATTGGTCGCCATGGCCCTGCTCCCCATCCTCGGATGGCGTTGGGTAATCGCCGTCGGCGTGCTGCCGGTCGTGTTGCTGCCGCTTGTGGCATGGATTCTCCCGGAATCCCTTGAGTACCTCGTTGCCAAAGGCAAAATCAGCGAAGCGAAAGCCCTGGCAGCACGCCTCAATGTTGCCGACTACAAGCCGGTGGCACCGCCAGTACTGGCAGGAAAGATCCCTTGGCGTGAAGTCATGGGCTCCATGTTCTCCGGCAAGTGTCTTCGCTCCACCATATTCTTTTGGATATCACTGTTCTGCGGCATGGTCTTGGTCTACGGATTGAACACGTGGTTGCCGCAGATTATGCGCAGCGCCGGTTACGACCTAGGTTCATCGCTGACCTTTTTGCTCGTGTTCTCCTTGGCCTCAGCCGCAGGCGGACTGGCGCTGGGTTACCTGGCCGACAGGTTCGGCCAGAAGCCAGTCTTGGTGATCTTCTTCCTGCTCGGTGCCGGCGGCATCCTGCTGCTGATGTTCCCGAACACCATGTTCATCAACTTGTGCTTCGTGGCCTTCGCAGGCATCGGCTCGATCTCTACCTCGCTGGTGCTCACCGGCTACATCGCCGATTACTACCCCGCGGCTCAGCGTGGCACCGCGACCGGATGGGCGCTGTCCTTCGCACGCGTGGGCGCCATCTCCGGTCCGATCATCGGCGGTTGGATCGCAGCGACGGGGATCAGCTTTGAATTCAACTTTGTTTTCTTCGCCATCGTTGGAGCCATAGCGGCCATCGCAGTGGCCTTGATTCCGCCGAGGATCAAGGAAGACCAGCCCCCGCAACCGGTTATCGAGCGGGAGCTCGCAGCCGACTGATTCTTCGGAAATACACTTAGTAGCAAAACCAGCACGGTCTCGGAACTCGCTTTCAAGCGTGGACCGAGGCCGTGTTTGCATATGCACATGAAACCAGTGAAGGGCCGGATACTCAAGCTTGCCGGGTGACACTGACACGCAATTGAGCCTACGGTTACGCCGGCGTCCCAGGACCCCATCCGGGAGCTGCCATTGCTACCGCGCTTCGAAGACTTGCCCGGATCTCTGGTCAGGAAGCGGCATCCATTGGTGCCTCACTTCCAACACCATGATGCTGAACCCAATCCCAAGGTATTTGGGTTGGCACTTCCCAGGTTTACTTGCTGCGTCCGATCCGCGCATGCAACCTTGTCACATCGCCAATCCATTCACATGGCCGTTACCGAATGGGCTGCGTGGTCATCGCGCTACCCGATTACCGTTGGTCGGGATCGGCGAGCGCTATCTGCCTGGCGCATGCGCCGACGGGTCCCGCATAAAAGGCCAAAGCTCCAAAACCCGCGCCCGCTGACTAAGCAAAGTCAGCGGGCACAGACGTAACGAAGGCTCTGAGGATTCGTTGCTGACGATCAGCCGGTGAACGTGAATTTTGTCTGCAGCTTGCGCGCCGTGCGGTCCGGGTTGAGCATCAGGACGCAGAAGATGCCGACGATGACCAGGTAGATGCCGATCATCCCGAATGAGGAGTTCATGCCCTGGGCGAGCAGTGCGGACATTTCCGCCGTATCGGCGACCCCCTTGGCACCCGGGATATAGCCCGCGCGATCCATGAGTCCACCGACCATGGCCGGAGCGATGACACCGCCGATCGAGGCCAGCCCGGTCAGCGTGGCCATGATTGAAGCACGTTGCTTGGAGCAGACACTGAAGGCGATGGCCGTTGGTGCAAGCGGGTAGATCATCGCGGTGCCCGCGCCCAAGGTCAGCATCGCGACCGCAGCGTATCCCGAAAGGAAAGGAAGGATCGAGAAGCACACGCCGGAGATCAGGAGAGTCGCTCCGAACAGTGCACCCAGAGCCCAGCGGACGGTAACTCCGCGTTTCATCAGGTAGCGCGAGCCGAAGCCCAGAATCAGCAGGGCGATGGCACCCACAACCCACGGAAAGGTCGAAACTAGTCCGATCATTTCCGGTGACAATGCGACCACTGAGCCTAGATATTTCGGAGACCAGGTGGTGAGGAATCCTTGGGCCCAGAAACATCCGGCCCCAGCCAAGACCGCGGCAACGAACATCCATGATCCCAAGACTCTTCGAATCGGGACGATCTGCAGCAGGTCTGCCGAATCGGCGATACTGCCCGTACCGTTGGGTTCGAATTCCTCCACCGGTTCCGACTGCGTTTCGTGCTTCGTCGCTGAATGCGGCGTGGTCCGCTGCGCTGCCTCAGACTCCTCTTGGGCTAAGGCTCTGCCCGCTTTCGAATGGCTGTACGGACCATCGCGACCCACAATGAGCCATGCCACGCTCCAGAGCAGCCCGAAGAGACCCAAGAAGCCGAAGGCCCAACGCCATCCCAAAGCTGGGTTTGCGATGATCCAGGCCAGGGCAGGAGCTGCGAGAATCGGCCCCAAGGTCGACCCAGCGGCGACGATACTGCTGGGCAGTCCGCGTTCCTTGGGTTTGAACCATCCATGAACATGCTGCAAAGAAATAGGTGTGGCCGGGCCTTCAGCACCACCTAAGAGGATACGGGTCACCAGCAAGACCGCTGCACCGCCACCAAAGAGCATCGGGAACTGCAGGACGGCCCATGCGACGCCCATGGTGAGCAGGATCCAGCGGGTGGACACCTTTCCCGCTAGAAAACCGACCGCGACGCCGACGATGGCGAAGAGGAAGAAGAATGCGCTGCCGATGAAGCCGAACTGCCCGGCGGTCAAGCCCAGCTCGCGCATGGCGGGATCAGCCACAAGGCCCAATACTGCTTTGTCGGCAAAATTGACGATCTGGAAAATAACGAGCATGCTCGTCACGATCCAAGCCCGACGGTTCATCTTGCCGTTCCTGATCGCGGCGCTCAGGGTGTGGTCTGCGAGATTCTGTGCATGGCTCATGCCAAGCTCCCTTTGGATTCAGTGGCGGCAAGTTGCAACTCTACTCCGCCAATATCAAAGACATCATTGTCTTCTGCGATGGAAACGGTCCCGGAAAAATCCCTACGCGCGGTGTTCAGCATGATCTCCAAGTCGGCGGTGCCGGGAGTGTTGGGAACGATATGGTGCAGCACCAACGATGAAACGTTGGCCTGCTGCGCGACCTTGCCCACTTCGCTGTACGGAGTGTGCGATTCGCGCAGGTGCACTTCGATGCCATCCCGGGTCGGCCCGTCAGGGAATGTCTGAAGGATCCCCGGAAGGTCGATGACTTCGTGGAGCAACAGATCCGCGCTTTGGGCCAGCTTGATGCAGTTCTCGGAGTAGGCTGTATCCCCCGAAACCACGACAGAACCGTAGCGCGAGTCGATCCGGTAGGCGAAGGCCGGGAAGCACAAGCGATGGTCAACGAGAATGGTCGAGATGGTGACCAGGTCGTCGCGGTAGATCTCGAATGGCTCCATCTGCGGGTGCCTATTTTCCACAGCGCAGGCTCCGGTGGATTCAGGGATCTGGATGTTGTGCGCTTGGATCCATTTATGTGGCTCGTCACGGCCTTCGTCTGCCATGCGAATGAGTACATCCGAGGCAAAAACCTTATCCAGCAAAGCGTCCACGATTTCTTCCGTGCTGCTCATCTCTCTATTGCCCACTCGTGCGGCGACATCTTGCTCGTGCTTCTGGTCCAGAGCGGGGACGCGGTTGGGCCGGCCTGGTCCGAAGACCTGGATGGGCCGGGTGAAAGACTCTCCCGGTACCTGCCACCCGGTGACCAGGTAGGCGCCGAGGTCGTAGATGTGATCGGAGTGGTGGTGGGTCAGCAGCACCGCGCGCAACTCGCCCCAGTCGGCGTGCGAACGGTAATTGCGGATGCTTCCCATTCCACAGTCGATGACATAGGTAGCCCCATCGACACGAATCGCCGTGCTGGTTCCTGCACGGGAGCTGGAGACGATAGGGCCGCCTCCGGTACCGAGCGTATAGACGCTCATTCCTGTTGTCTGATTGGTGTTCACATTGATGCCTTACTCGTGGTGAGCAGCAAAGGGTCCCATCGACCGCGATGCGTGGATTGCGAGGGTAGTCAAGCGTCCGGCAACGACGCCGACGTGATAGAAATCATATACACCGTATTTTGCGACCGCAAGACCTATTGCATATTCAATGTGATCTATGCCATTCTGAGATCATAAGTTCGCAACCTCACAAAGGAGTCATCATGGATCAGCAGCAAGGCCAGGAAATCATCTTGGGCGACCTACCCAAGGGCATCACCTTGGCAAGCGAATCAATGGGCAACAAGACATGGAACGTCCTTGGCCATACTTACCTATCCAAGGTCGAGAGCTCCAGCAGTTTTGCATGGCTGTCCCTGGATCCAGTGGGCACCGGCGTGCCGCCACATGTGCACCCGACCCAGGACGAACACATCTACATCATGGAGGGCACCTACACCCTTTATCTGGACGGCGAATGGTTCAAGGCGGGCCCTGGCGATACCGTGCGGATGCCGATGGGCCTTCCTCACGCGTACTTCAATAAGGATGAAACACCGGGCAAGTCGCTCTTCTGGGTCAGTCCTTCAGGTCAGCTCGCCACGCTTTTCGATGAACTCCATGATTTGACCGACCCGGAGGAAGTCGTCCGGCTCTCGGCGCTGCGCGACGTCAACTTTCTGCCACCAGGATCGGTCCCTGGCGCAAACTAGTATCGTATGAAAATTCCGGGTGGCCGGCAGGGAGATCCTGCCGGCCACCCGTCGGTGAAAGGTAAAATCCCGTGACTCAAAAACAGCAAGGCAGCCAAGTATTGAGCTACGGCGGCCATCCAGATCAGCGCATCACCTTGGTGCACCCTCAAGACCAATCCTCCCGGGGCACCGCGGTCTTGGTCCACGGGGGCTACTGGCGACAGCGGATCACCGCCGCGGTTATGCAGCCCATGCTTGAGGATCTGCTGCAGGCCGGCTGGAGCGTGGCCAATGTGGAATACCGGCGCGGACCAGAACATGCCTGGCCCATGCCTTCTAGCGACGTAGCCGCAGCGATTCGGCTGGTTCGCAGCACGCTGCGCGACCAGGGACGCGAACAGCACGTAGTACTGGTCGGGCACTCGGTCGGAGGGCAGTTGGCCCTGCTCAATGCCGATCTTGCCGATTCAGTAGTCGGCCTTGCCCCGGTCACCGATGCGGCAAAGGTCTTCGAAGAAGACCTCGGGGACTCGGCGGCCATCGAGTATTTCAGGAAGTCACCAGTTGAGATTCCCGGCATCTACCGCCAAGCGTCACCATGTGCGCAGCCGGCTCCGGTGGTGCCTGTGCTATTGGTCCACGGGCGAGATGACGACCGGGTGCCACTGGAGCATACCGAGCAGTACATCCGCTCTCTGGGCGAAATCGCCCAGTACACGACGATGATCCATCCCCGGTTGGATCACTTTGGGATCATCGCTCCGGAGCAGCATCATTGGGATGCGGTTCGGGACTGGATGGATCAGAGCTCAGCTAGCGCGCGAGCAGAGTAGCTCAGTCGCATACGACTCCGCCAGCGGGGACAACAGCTCATGCAACGCAAGGAAGGTCTTCTTAGCCTGCGGCGCTTTCCACCCTTCGGGAAGGTATTCGAAGGGAAGATTCGGATCACGATAGGGGAAGTGCCGCCACCGTGTCAGCATGGGCACGTAGAAGGCAAACGCCTCACGCTCTAGATCGCTGCGCTCCTCGGAAGATTCTGCTGTCGCGGCAAGTCTCTCGCGCCATGCGCCCAGTCGTCCGACGTAGAGCTGAAGGAAGTCGGTGTACTGCTGGTCCAAGGCCTGCAGGTCCCACCACTGCGCCACACGGTCCCGGATATCTGCCGCGGGAATGTAGTCTGCGCGGAAGTACTCAATGTATTCGGATAGCCCGCGTGCGTCCAGCCGCGCCTTGGCCTGTTCGAATGCCATTTGCGGCCCGACGGCCACGCCTCCGGCGACCATCCCGAAGCCCATGCTCCCCAACTCAGTACGAAGTTCGTACCGGCGGTGCCGCTCGCTTTCGGGCACCGAGAAAATAGCCAAAATCAGCGACTCCTCCGAAGTGGAGCGCGACGGGGCAAAGATCCGCTGGTCGTCCTTGCGGAAGCCATCCACGATTTCGGCGGACAGCTGATAGACGGACTCATTTCCAGAGCGCTCGTTGATGAGCACTCCGCGGCTTTTCAATCGAGAAATGGTCGAACGGGAGGCTTGGGATTTAATCCCCAGCGCACCGAGCATCTCAACGATGACGGAGACGGGGAATGAGCTGGCAGCTGATTGCCCATATAAGCCATAAAGCGTCACCAGCAGATTCTGGTGTTGCAATTTCATTCCCCCGACATCCACTGGAACGACGTCCTCCATTTTGCTGATTAGAATTTATGGTACTCAATCTCATCCTATGCGGACAGCCGCTATTTCCAGCGCAAGACGGTGACGTGGCCGCATGCCACGGGGCATTTCAGCGTAAGCCTCTTGGAATGCACCACGGCCACCGCGCGCGACATATCACCTAGCGAAAGCAGAGAAACGGGTACCGCCCGGTCGCTTCTTTTGATTTCGCGTTCGCTTTGACATCGTAAGCCAGCGACAGCTTCCCGCTGTTTTCGTGTTGGCGCTCTCGACCGATCCCTCTGCCCGACAAAGTAGGCGATTAATTCCCTCCAATTCGATATCCACTCAATTTCGCGGTGGTCTGTGCAGGAACATTTTTGGTCGATGCGCTTGTAACTCCGAGTATTCATTGGTCGAGTTTTCCACAACACTATGGCTCTAGTTTTTCAAGAACGGTAGCCGGTCAGTCAGATCTTGTAATCAAACAATCGTGAACCGATATGCGCTTCAAACGCCGCAACCGTGGACTCAAAATCATCACGCTGCACGTTACTGATCGCGTTCTTCGCATCATTCCACACATGCTCAATCGGATTATGATCCGGCGCGTAGGGTGGGAAATTGATCAAATGAACATCCTGCAACGTCTGACCCGAGGCCAGTTCCGCGCTGATCAGATTGTTCTTATGCCACGAAGCGTTATCCCACACGATCACGATCTTCTTCCCCGAATGCAACCCCACCAAGGTCTGCACCGCTTCCAAAATAGTAGCGCTGTTCTGCCAGTCCAACCGCAACGGCAGGCATTGGCCCGTGTTCTGATTCAGAAACCCGATAAACGACTGAGAAGCCGTTTTCCGATCCACCTTCAACACAGTTTTCGTGTTCTTCTCGTACCACGCTTTGCGCACCACAGCTTCCTGATCGATACGCACCTCATCGGCCGCGAACACTAACGTGTCCTCGTCAGCCAACGGGGCGACTAGTTCTTCACGGATTTCCTTCACCCGCTGGTCAATAGCCTTTTCATCGGCACGTCGACGGTCAAACTTTTCCGGCTTATGAAAGGAGAGTCCAGCCATGCGCAGTAGGAAATGGTACGAAGAATTCGATGCGTACTCGATGTTGAACGTGGTCGATAACCAATGGTCCAGCTTCGGAACATCCCAGAACTGGGCCGGCAGATACTCATCTCCGGGTGGCTGGGAGAGGACTTCGGTGACAGTTGCTCGTTGTTCCTCAGTGAGGAAGCTACGGTTCAGGTTTCCTGCGTGCCCGGTCAAGAGCGAAGCCATGCGTTGCTGGTGCCAATCAGTGACCCAGTCAACCAGTGTTGAGGGTTCACGGTCCACGAATTCAGCAACAATTTCCGGGGCAACGTCCCGAGAAAGAAGCAGCAAAGCCTCAGCTTTTTTGATCACGAGCTTATGCGGTGCATTGGCTTTGTACTCTTTGAGTAGTCGGCGTTCTTCATCGGAAAGTTGTGGGGTGCGCATGCTTCCAAAATTAACATTCCTGCAGTGCTGGGACGGGTGTAACGCGCCGGGATCAATGCTTTTTCAGAACCGCTTTTGAACTGTGACCGCCATAGTCGCATCATCATTGATTCAATAGGATTCAAATATGATCGAACATACAGCGAGCGCCTCTTGCCAAAGTGGTGCCAATAGTGGAACCATAGGGATATGTCGGGAATAGACGGCATAGAAGCGAAGATGAGGGAAAATCCTAAGAACATCAAGTTCACGGACATTCGTAAAGTTTGCGATGCACACTTTGGAATACCTCGGAACCGGGCAGGAAGCCATGTGATATACAAAACTCCCTGGCCTGGTGATCCTCGAGTGAATATTCAGAACAAAGATGGGATGGCTAAGCCTTACCAGGTGAAGCAAGTACTCGAGGCAATCGAGAAAATGAAGGAGATGAGCGGAGTTGACTAATTTGCATACGCCAGCAGTCGCAGCTCACTATAAATACAACGTGTCATGGTCACCTGAAGACGAAGAATTCGTCGCAACTGTTGCGGAATTCCCATCCTTGTCGTGGATGGACGAAGACCAAGTCGCGGCCTTGACTGGCCTACGTGATCTGATCGCCGAAGTTATCCAGGATATGAAGGATAACGACGAAGAAATACCTGTTCCTTTTTCGGTTCGAAAATATAGCGGAAGCATTCGCGTTCGCGTTAGCCCGGAAAAGCACCGCGATCTGACCATCGCCGCTGCCGACCAAGGAGTCTCGCTGAATCGCTACCTTACGGAGCGACTAGCTTCCTGCTAAGGCTACGGGACAAAACAGTCCTTTATTATGGCTCGCTCGACCGTTGCAACTTCTCAAGTTGCAACGGTCGAATTGCGTTTAAATCCCTTACACGATTCAGATAGGCAAGCTTGTTCTGGGATCCAGCGGACTGCTCGTCGTCCTCGCAGAACTATGCCCATGGCCCATAATCACGGATCCAAATCACGTGCGGACAAAGTTTGAATTTTGAGCACAGAAAACCCCGGCCCACCAACGGTGAACCGGGGTTTTCAAACTAGAAAACGAGAATTACTCGGCCGCTACGGCTTCTGCTTCTTCGTCCTCTTCAACAACTGGAGACAGCGACAGCTTTCCGCGGTCATCGATCTTGGTGATCTCGACCTGGAGCTTCTGGCCTACCGAGACGACGTCCTCAACATCCTCGACGCGCTTACCGTCGTTGATCTTGCGCAGCTCGGAGATGTGCAGCAATCCGTCCTTGCCTGGAGTCAGCGAGATGAACGCACCGAAGGTGGTCAGCTTCACGACAGTACCCAGGTAACGCTCGCCGATCTCAGGAACCTGAGGGTTGGCAATCGCGTTGATGGCCGAACGTGCGGCTTCGGCGGACTCACCATTGGTGGCGCCGATCAGCACGGTGCCGTCATCTTCGATCGAGATGTCCGCTCCGGTGTCTTCCTGGATCGTGTTGATCATCTTGCCCTTCGGGCCGATGACCTCGCCGATCTTATCCACTGGGATCTTCACCGAGATGATGCGTGGCGCGTAGGTGGACAGCTCATCCGGGGTGTCGATGGCCTGGTTGACCACGTTCAGGATGTGCAGGCGGGCCTCGCGGGCCTGGGTCAGCGCTGCGGCGAGCACCGAGGCCGGGATGCCGTCTAGCTTGGTGTCCAACTGGATCGCGGTGATGAACTCAGGAGTACCAGCCACCTTGAAGTCCATGTCGCCCATGGCATCTTCGGCGCCGAGGATATCGGTCAGGGCAGCGTAGCGGGTTTCGCCGTCGACGGTGTCCGAAACCAGACCCATGGCGATACCGGCAACCGGTGCGCGCAGTGGCACACCGGCGTTCAGCAGCGACAAGGTGGAGGCGCAGACCGAGCCCATGGAGGTCGAGCCGTTGGAGCTCAGTGCCTCGGAGACCTGGCGGATTGCGTATGGGAATTCTTCACGCGAAGGAAGAACAGGCATGATGGCGCGTTCTGCCAGGGCACCGTGGCCGATTTCGCGGCGCTTCGGCGAACCTACGCGGCCGGTTTCACCGGTCGAGTATGGCGGGAAGTTGTAGTTGTGCATGTAACGCTTGCGGGTGACCGGGCTCAGCGAGTCGATCTGCTGTTCCATCTTCAGCATGTTCAAGGTGGTGACGCCCATGATCTGGGTTTCGCCACGCTCGAAGATTGCCGAACCGTGTACGCGAGGCAGGACCTCGACCTCGGCGGAGAGCTGACGGATGTCAGCCAGGCCACGGCCGTCGATGCGGATCTGCTCGGTCAGGATGCGCTGGCGCACGATGTGCTTGGTGACCGCACCGAAGGCCTTGGAGATTTCCCCTGCACGCTCGGCGAAGGCTGCGCCTTCACCGGTCAGCTGTGCGACGATCTCGTTCTTGAACTCGCCTGCGGCGTTGTCGCGGTCCTGCTTGTCAGCGATGGCGTAGATTTCGGCCAGGCGGGTGGAGGCTGCTGCCTCGACCGCTGCGTAGGCGTCATCTTCGTAGTCGCGGAACACTGGGAACTCGACGGTTTCCTTTGCGGCACGGGAAGCCAGATCGGCCTGCGCCTCGCAGAGAACCTTGATGAATGGCTTAGCGGCTTCAAGACCCTGGGCAACGACCTCTTCGGTTGGCGCGGTGGCGCCGCCCTGGATCAGTTCCCAAGCGTTATCGGTGGCGTCAGCCTCGACCATCATGATCGCCACGTCGTCGCCTGCCACACGGCCGGCAACAACCATGTTGAACACGGCGTTCTTCAGCTGGCTGTGCTTCGGGAAGGCAACCCACTGGGCGCCTTCTCCGTCGTCAACCAGTGCAACGCGGACGCCGCCGATTGGGCCGGAGAATGGCAGGCCCGAAAGCTGGGTGGACATCGAGGAAGCGTTGATCGCGACGACGTCGTACAGCTCGTCTGGATCGATGGCCAGAACGGTGACAACAACCTGAACCTCGTTGCGCAGGCCCTTGACGAAGGCTGGGCGCAGCGGGCGGTCCATCAGGCGGCAAGCCAAGATGGCTTCGGTCGATGGGCGGCCTTCGCGACGGAAGAAGCTGCCCGGAATACGGCCAGCTGCGTACATGCGCTCTTCGACGTCCACGGTCAGTGGGAAGAAGTCGAAGCCTTCGCGTGGGTGCTTGCCGGCCGAGGTGGCCGAGAGCAGTGCGGTCTCTTCGTCGATGTAGACCATTGCAGCGCCCGCGGCCTGCTTGGCCAGACGGCCGGTCTCGAAACGAATGGTGCGGGTACCGTAGCGACCGTTGTCGATCTGTGCTTCGGCGAACTGAATTTCTGGACCCTCCATTAAGGGGGTTCTCCTTTCGATCGCTCCCAAAGAGACAAGCGATCCGTGCAGGCCTACCCAGATCTGGTCTTCGATCGAGACTCGCACTTTAGCCGCAATAGACTAGAGCGAAAGCCACTACCGAGGACCGCGATACTGGCGGTCAGGACTCACGGTGACGCAGTCATAGGGAGTGTATTTATCGTTGAGGGCTTGGCCAAAGGCCAAGACCTGACTCTAAGCCTACCGGGAATTAGTCAAAGGTGCAGTTTTTGTCGGATCGAGCGGGTGTCTTGGTGCCCAAACCCAAATCCCTCGGGTTCTCTGACGCGTTGCAACGGACTCGCCGGCCCCCGCTTTGACGGCATGCTCAACGCCAGCAGCAGATCGCCTAAACGCTGCTGGCCCCACCGAGGGACCTACGTCGACAGAGGAGGCAGTCGATCTATCCGTTAGTCCAAGTGCAGAACCCGACTCCCCCGGTGCATCCCCGGCTCCCGCAGCGGCGGAGGAAATGACTGAGGAAGAACTCGCTGTCTGGGCAGATGAGAAGTTGCAGCAGTGGATGGACGACATCAACGAGAGTTGGGAAGGCGTTGTAAAGGACATCCATCAACCATCTGATTTCCTCAAGTGGTATCCGACGGACCCACACAGTCATATTATCTCGGTCGAGGCGCCCGCATACGGCGAACTGGTCATCACGCTAGAACCCTACAAATGGGAGTCGAGCCCGACGGATGACCTCGCGTATGTAGGAAGCAACACCACGCTGCGCATTGGAGAACGCGAGCCCCATCTAGAAAGGATCACGGTCCTCACGCAAGATGGGGAACACCGCTACGTTGCCACTCGCGCTCAGTGGCCGCCAATGAAAGGCTAGCGCCCGATTCCAAAGTCGAAACGCCCGGGCGAAATGCCTGCTAGCTGGCGCGCGCCCAACGGCGATGCCGCCGAAGTTCGTTGGCCCTGCTCCTCCGAAAACAGCGCCCCCTGAGGCAAGCGAACTGACCTACGGACTGGGCCAGGATTCATCGTCAGAAAACATTCGCGGCGCCCAGGCTAACTACACGCCACGAATAGTTGGCCCCGATCTAGCCGATGAGACGCTACGTAGACACCGACTAGTCCGCACCTTATATTGCCGCGACCTTCACCAGCTTCTCAATGCCCTTCTAAATCAAGGAGAGGCCACGCGCTCGATAAACGATGACCGAATATTGCCGCACTGAAGCCAACGCTCAGATCAAGATGCACAGATTAGCACCTCGTCGAGGCCCTAGGGCTACGTATCCATTTACTTTCGTAGTCGCGCCCCCAAGGACGACTGCAGCACGAATGCAGATCATTCATTCGAATGGCTATTAAAATTACTTCACATTAATCTCTCCTACAAAACAACTAGTCAAAACATTCTGTGGTACTTCTTGTACATCAAGTGGTTGAACTCGTTATCTATTCGTGATCTACTGGCCGGAGTTCCGGGTACCTCGACGGTATTGGGATCACACTTGCCCGCATCTTCTTGAAGACGAAAGCTTTTCTCTATGAACCAGTCCCCGAAATCCAACGCGCATAGAGCTCGATTGCCACTAGCCGTCATCACGGCCGGCTCGCTCGCCTTAGGCGGCGTTGTTGGCGGAGCAGCAGTCATTTCTCCCGCCATGGCAACGCAACAAGCCACGATCAATGCCGCGAATCCCTCCGCGGATGTGCCACCTATCAAGAACGATGAGGAACTTAAGGTCGTCAACCCAGGCGAGGAACTGTTCTCTTTCGATTATGAAAACAGCGACCCCGCCAAGGGACTTGTGATCCTCAACGACAAAACTGGGCTCATCAACGAGGGCGACGAAGTGTGGTTGAGTTCGTCATCCCTACCGCAGACCGGAAGTTCGACCCCGGCAAAATACGAAAATGGGCAAGTTGTGTACAACGGCCCACGCGATACCCCTAATGGTTACCAAACGTGGCCATCGGATACCAAGCAGGTGAGTTTCGGGGCTTCTGTAGGCCCTGACCACGGGATCCACCAAGGCGGCACTCACTTCGTGCCCGCTGGCGCTCCCTCGTTGGAGGCCGACAAAATAGAGCAGACCAGCGACACTCCACTACTGCCGGTAGGTACTGAGTCTTGGACTTTTAACATTCCTGCGTCGCCGTCATGGATCGCAGATGCCACGGTCGAAGTCGCATACTGGAGCGACGCTCCGGATGCACCTAATCAAGGGTTCATGAACTACGAGCTAAGCGACAAGACCTTTGCAAACGGTCAGCTTACGGTCTCCGATGAAGTACTACCGAAACTCTCCGAAGGTGATTTTTACTTCGTCACGTTTAGAGGAGCGGGCGAGGATCAGCTTGCCACCGCCTACATGGGTCTGTACGGCGAGCTTCCTGAACCGACTCCCGAACCAACCGAGGAGCCAACGGCGGAACCAACAGAAGAACCGACCGTAGAACCAACGGAAGACCCGACAACAGAACCTACGGTTGAACCAACAGAAGAACCGACCGTAGAACCGACCGTAGACCCTACTGAAGAACCAACAGAGGAACCGACTGTAGAACCTACCGAGGA